>JAJFJO010000323.1 GCA_021774015.1 Gammaproteobacteria bacterium | reverse complement strand
TTCAGGTTTGATTAACAACCTACCTGCCCTATGAAATACTTATTTCTAGTGAACGTTGTGATTTTTCTCGCCTTTATTGACCTTTATAAGGTAAAAATATGCTTATACTGCCGAATAAAAGTGATTTTTTTGCTATTGACTGGTTGGTAGCTGGTTTTTATATAATCTAAACAAGAAATAATAACGCACCAATCGACGGGATGATTTCTTACAAGAGTAGTAGGGGTTTTGGTGGAGCCTTGTCACAAACCCTATGGAAATAACAGTATTCACACTCAGCTATTGTGCTATTCAGGATCCATTTTCTATCAACGCTCTGGGTCCCGGATAATCGCTTCGCGCGATTTCCAGGATGACATGTTCGAAGACTCGCGCTAGCTTCCAGAACGACACACCTTGGCGCTCGTTTCCAGAATAACATGCCTGAATAATTACTAATTACTGCTCTTTAAAAGCACGCTGAAAACTTTCTAAAATAGGCGTTGCAAAATATTGCCATGGCGTTAGTTTTGCTGTAACAATCATCGCTTGTGCCGGCATACCCGGATACAACTTCTGATCTTCAGGCATACGCATCAATTCTTTCTTCGGAATAACAATGCGGACCAAATAATACGTTTCCCCAGTCGCCTCATTCGTAAAAATATCCGCGGACACCTTGGTCACTGTCCCTAATAAAGTGGGTGTAGTACGCGTTTTAAAGGCTGTAAGTTGTATTTTAGCTTTCAAACCCTTATGTACAACGTCAATGTCAGATGGATTCACTCGTGCCTCAACAACCAGTTGCTCCTGGCTAGGAACCACATCCATAATAACCTCACCTGGCTTAATAATACCGCCAATGGTATGCACTTTTAAACCCACTACGGTACCCGTCTGAGGCGCTACAATTGAAGTTCGATCCAACACATCTTGTGCTGCTTTTTCTTTTTCTACAGCTTCCGCTAATTTCTGCTGAGATTCTCGCAGCTCTTTATTAATCTCTTTACTGCGCTCTTTTTCAAAGGCTGCTTTTTGCAATTGTGCTTCACCAATTTTTTGTTTTAAAGAAGCAATTTTCGCAACACTTTCACCACGCTTACCCTTTAAATCAGCTTCCGAACGCTGCAACGCTAATAATTTTGAGCGTTCAATTAATTTTTGCTTCTCTAAGTATGTCGTTGTTTTAACTTCCTCTTGAATAAGAGATAACTGCCTTTTGATCGACGCCAAAAGAGATTCCGTGCCCTTGATTTCTTGATTAAGTTGCTTAATCTTTTGCTCTACAATCGTCAAATTGTTCTTATGCGCCGCTTCATTAGCTTTAAAAATATCTGTTTGGCTTTTAATGATTTCCTGAATTTTAGCGTTGTGTTGCTGCGACTGAAGTCGTGCAGAAAAAGTAATTTTATTTTTATCATCACGCTCAGCAATAAGTCGTGATGCAATCGCTGATAACTCAAACACTTCATTTTGACGCAGCTGCAGCGCTATTTTATCTCGCGTGTCATCCATTTTAATAAGCACTTGACCCTTTTTAACTGCACTGCCATCTTTAACATAAATCGCCTTAACAATTCCGCCTTCTAAATGCTGAACAGAGCGGTGATAGCCCGCAACAATAACTTTACCAGGCGCAATTGCTGCACTCTCTAAAGGCGCCACCACCGCCCATAAACTAAAACCACCAATAAAAAATACGATAATAATCACACCAAATAAAATGGCTTTATCTGTCCAGGGGTTTTTGCGTATAGGCAAACCATATTGATCTTTCGACTGATCTTCTGATTGACTCTTCAATTCATCACTCATTAGTTTCACTCATACGCTGTTTATTTTGTTGCAACTGCTGCAATATTTCGTCGCGCGGACCAAAACTTTGAACACGCCCCTGATTAAGAATCATAATTTTATCCGCATATTGCACCAAGTTGGGCCTATGCGAAATTAATACCATTGTTGTATTGCGATTTTTCGCTTCAGCAATCGCATTGCTCAACGCTATATCACCATCATTATCCAAACTAGCATTGGGTTCATCCAATACGATAAAGCATGGATTGCCATAGAATGCGCGCGCTAAAGCAATACGTTGGCGTTGTCCACCGGATAAAGTAAAGGTATCAATATTAAAGTCATAACCACCTGGGAACTTCAAAATAAGCTCGTGCGCTCCTGCCTGCTTTGCTGCGTTAATGACCGCCTCATCATCACCTTCTTTCATTCTCGCAATATTTTCTCTAATAGTGCCATTAAATAAGTCTACATTTTGCGGCAAGTACCCTACATGCTCACCAAACTGTGTGCGCTCCCACTCAAAAGTGTTTGCACCATCTAAACGCGCAACACCAGTCACCGGTTTCCAAATACCTAACATCAGCCGAGCAAGTGTCGATTTCCCTGAGCCCGAAGGACCAATCAACGCTAAAATGTCACCCGAGTCTAATTGAAAATCTACACCGTAAATAATAGGCTTGCGAGTACCTGGTGGCATATATGTTATATTCTCAACTTTAATGCTGCCTTTAGGTTTTGGTAACTCCATGCCCTCACCACGCGCACTTGCACTTAAAAAATATTGACGCAAGCGATCATAAGAACGACGCGCTGCCTTCCATTGCTTCCAAGTACCAATGGTTTGCTCGATAGGCGCTAACGCACGAGAAGCAATAATAGAACCTGCAATCATCGATCCAGGAGTCAATTGATTTTTAATTACTAGATAAGCACCCATACCTAAAATTAATAATTGAGTTGCTAGACGAGTAAATTTTGATATGGATAAAATAAGTCCCGCACGATCACTCGCTAGGCTCTGCAGGTTTAATACTTTTTCATTATCATGGAACCACTTCACCACAATATTGGGAAGCATGCCCATTGCCTGAATGGCTTCAGAATTTAATAATGTTTTATCGACAGCGTACTGATTTTTCATTTGCTGCTGACTTGCCATCATCAACAAACCTGCTGTTAATATTTCATTAACAAGAGCCAATATAAACAATAAAACAGCACCAATGGTAGCGATCATACCTAACAGCGGGTGCAATAAAAAAACAATCAATAAGAAAAAAGGCACCCAAGGTGAATCGAATAATGAAAAAATACTCGGGCCACTCAAAAACCCACGCACAGTTGCTATATCACGCAAAGATTGAGATGCATAATTCCCACCCGTTAACATATCATCAGGACCTTTACCTAATGCTTGCGCACCCAGCTGATTATCCAACCAATGACTAATGCGCACTAATACACGAGAACGGGATAGATCTAATAAGCCTAAAACCAATAGCGCACCAATAGCAATCAAAGAAAGATAAATAAGTGTGTCGGCGCTATGACCAGCAAGAACTCGATCGAAAATCTGTAACATATACAGAGGAACTGTCAACATTAAGATATTAACAAAGAAGCTGAAAATACCGACAAATAGAAAAGACTTTGTAGCAGCTTTCTTGATGGCAGCAAGTTTTTCTAATGGTGTCTCTGTCACATCAAATCCTTTTAAACCAGACATCGCAATAAAAATTATAAGCTATTTCTTAGGGTTACGTCCAGTAGGAGTTCCATAATTTCATAATCACAGCAACCTTTGGGATGCCTTAATCCATGGAAGTAAAAGAGGATGTATCTGATGCAAATAAATATGCTTATGGAAAGAGTTTGGCTTACCTCGCATTAACAAGTTATGTATCAATATAAGGCTCTCCGGCTTAAGCGTACCCGCCCCTTGCTGCAACAATAAAATATTCAGCAA
>JAJFJO010000322.1 GCA_021774015.1 Gammaproteobacteria bacterium | reverse complement strand
TCAGCAAATAACTATAACGATCCATGGCATATGCTCGCTGAGTGGCAAATAAGCGATTTTGCTGCTGTATCACATTAAGAACTGTTTCTGTACCCGCCGTATAGCCTTTTTCCGTATTAACTAAAGCTCTTTCATTAGCTTCCACGGCCTGACGTAACGATATAATTTGAGATCGCCCATAAAGTAGGGCATTAAAGGCTTTAGTGGTTTCAGACTGCGCTGTATTATACGCCGTTTCCATACGGGCACCCGCCTGCTCGAATTGAGCCCGCGCTTCATTCACCCTAGAGACCACAGCACCACCTTGAAACAATGGCATATTCAAATTCAGCCCCGCCTGGCTAACCTGTGTTCGCAAATTAGTAATAGCGACCAAACCTGCTGAAGGATTTCTGTTAATCACATAACTCGCGTCGGCTGTTAAGACCGGTAAATGCCCACCTTCCTGAACTTTAATATTTTCACGGGCAGCCATAAAACCAAAACGCTCTGCATTAAATAACATATTGCCTTGGCTTGCTTTAGTTTGCCAAACAGACAACTTCACTGGATTGGGTTTATATAATTTAAAATGTCGCCTTACTTTAACGACATTCTTTACATTCTGCCGATCAATAATCTCACCCAGCTCTTGAATGCGATTAGATAATTGAATTCTTGCATCATAATATTGCGCACGAAACTGCTCATACTGACCTTCTGATTGCTGCAGCTCAGTAATGGTAGAATGACCCACATCAAATCGCGTTTTAATGGCCTTATACTGACGCTTAGCTGTAGAAAACTGTTGCCTTGTATACTCCAAAATTTCTCGTGCTTGCAACACGTTAAAATAGGCTCCCGCCGTACGAATAATTAAATCTTGTTTTGCAGCTGCCAAGCGGTAGACCGCCTGCTTGACACTCGCACGTGCTAATGCGATACGCTTAAACACCGACCAATCAAAAATAACTTGAGATGCATTAATACCCGCTGTATAAGCCGCAAAATCACCACTTGGATAAAAACCACCTAACACACGCTCATGCAATGTCGATGCGCTTGCTGATGCAAAAATTTGTGGGAATATTGCCGCGCGAGCTTGTGGTGTTAGCTCTTTACTTTCTAGGAATTGACCAACTTCTTCTTTATAGACGGAGTCGTTTTTGAGCGCTAATGAGTAAGTATCCAGCAAATCTAACGAATAGGCTGATGCCGTAAACATCCCTATCGTAGCTATAATGAGAAATCTCATCAGGTGCTTGCGCATTGTCATATCCATTAACATCCTTATTAAGAATCAAAATATACCATGAATTTAACAGGTTGCATACAATCCTAGAAAACATAATGGCTATTTATGCTCGCTTCCAGAAGGATATGCATTAATGGTTACAAAACCATTGGCATAACGAGAGAATACAACTTAATATAAAGCAACTAACACAAGGAACCACACGATCATGTTGAAACGCTATTTTATCGCAGGGTTGCTGGTATGGGTGCCCATCGTTATCACTATTGCTGTCATCCGGTTTTTAGTCAATCTACTCGATAACACCGTTGCTCTACTACCTCATCAATACCAACCAGAGCAATGGCTAGGAACCCACATTCCAGGCATCGGCGTTGCATTTAGCTTGATCGTATTATTCCTAACCGGGTTATTTGTAACCAACATCATTGGTCACCGCATCGTTGCACTGTGGGATAAAACTGTCTCTCGTATCCCTCTTATCCGCAGCATTCACTCTGCAGTAAAACAAGTGATGCACGCGCTATTACAACCACAAGGAAAGTCGTTTCGCAAAGTACTGCTCATTGAGTTCCCACGCAAAGGAACCTGGAGCGTTGCGTTTCAAACCTCTGATAATTTTACCGGCTTGCCTGGAGAAAGTGAGGCTGTCACTGCTTTTGTACCCACCACCCCCAACCCAACATCAGGCTTTTTAATGGTGATTCCTCGTTCTGATGTCACAGAATTAGATATTAGTGTTGAGGAAGCGCTACGCATGATTATCTCACTAGGTGTTGTAACGCCAGAGCAGTTTAAAGCACACACTGAAGTGGTGACATAAAAACACCATTAATGTATGCTAAAACACAAATTGTTTAATACAAAGTATGACAGGGGAGTAAAAAAACATGGACAACCAACAGCAGGCACTACCAGCGCCAAACTTTAAAATCGGTTTGATTCTAGGCGACGCTTGGGATAAATTAAAAGGCAGTAAATTTGCCATTTGGCTCGTGATATTAGCAACCATACTCGCTGTCATTATTGTAGATTCTATTGTTATCATGGTTACAGGGCAAAGCTGGAAAAACCAACCTTTTTGGCTGGCACATATTGTAATGCCTATCGTGAACGCCCTATTTCTAGGCCCTTTTATTGCTGGCCCTATCATGATTGGAGCGCGACGAGCTCGTGATGAACGCGTTGAAAAATTAGCGGGCTTTAAATATTTCAATCACTTTATTCCATTAGCCATCGCTTTAATCATCACATCTATTATTAGCAACCTCGGTTTTATTATCGTTAATCTACCCGCTGTAAGTAGTCATGTGGGGCATTATAAGTATATATTAGAATTTGTTGCCGCGATTTATTCTTTAGTTATATCTGCATTATTTCTTGCAACACTACCATTAATCGCGGATAAAAGCACAGCGCCATTAGAGGCGATTACACAATCAATTAACCTAACAAAACCTCATCTTTTTAAAATCGTGCTGCTCTATATCATATGCTACGTTTTCCTAGTCATTGCTTTTATTCCTATGATCGTTGGCATCTTATTGCAACACGCTATTGTGACAGTGATTTGCATGATTGTTACCGTGATTATATGTGTTTGGTTGTTGCCTTACTTCTTCATGATTATTGGTAATATCTATCATCGACTTGTAGACTAGTTGAACGTGAAAGCTGGCACCTCTAGACGGTAGTAATAAAGCCTGGCGAGGTGCCAATCTCACTATTTCAATTCTGACTTCTCCCCTTTACCCCCACCCTATTAACCATCGGCACCTGCCACCAACAACCATCGGATATAACAACCGACTAGAAACAGACCCCAACCTGGGTTATTATTCCCCACTTCTTCTTAATCAACCAAAATGAGCATTCAACATGCGTACACACTATACCGACCAAATCAACACATCAATGATCGAGCAGCAAGTCACTCTGTGTGGCTGGGTACATCGCCGCAGGGACCATGGTGGCCTGATTTTCATCGATCTTCGTGACTCTAATGGCTTAGTACAAGTGGTGTGCAACCCTGAGGATGAGGCGGCCTTTAATTGCGCCCAAAGTCTGCGTAATGAATTTGTCATCAAAGTAACCGGTACAGTACGTCATCGGCCTGAGGGCACGGTTAACAAAGAGTTGCCATCAGGTGAAGTAGAGGTGGCTGTAGAGTCCGTCGTGTTGCTTAATCGCTGTGAGCCGCTGCCTTTTAATGTCGATGATTATCAAGAGGTGGGTGAAGAAACTCGCTTGCGTTATCGCTTCGTTGACTTACGTCGACCAGAAATGGCTAACCGTATTCGTCTGCGCTCTAAAATCACACATTACTTGCGCCAGTTTTTAGATAACCATAACTTTGTCGATATAGAAACGCCCATCTTAACCAAATCTACTCCTGAAGGTGCGCGTGATTATTTAGTGCCTAGCCGCAACCAACGCGGGCACTTTTTTGCATTGCCACAGTCCCCTCAAATTTTTAAACAATTATTAATGGTTGCAGGTTTTGACCGTTATTATCAAATCGTGCGTTGTTTTCGTGATGAAGATTTGCGAGCAGAACGCCAACCTGAATTTACTCAGCTTGATATTGAAATGTCGTTCATCAATGAGTCGCACATACAAGACATGATGGAACAGATGATACGCCAGCTATTTAAAGATGTATTAGATATTAACTTGCCGAACCCATTTCCTCGAATGACTTACAAAGATGCGATGTTTCGTTTTGGCTCAGACAAGCCAGACTTGCGTGTACCTTTTGAGTTAATTGAGTTAAGTGATATTTTAAAAGATGTCGAATTCAAAGTGTTTAGCAGCGCGGCTAATCACCCTGAAGGACGAGTGGCTGCATTATGTATACCCAAAGGCAGCGATTTAACACGCAAACAAATTGATGGTTACACAGAATTTGTCGGTATTTATGGTGCTAAAGGGTTAGCTTATATCAAAATCAATGATATAGAAAAAGGTAAAGAAGGTTTGCAATCACCAATTGTAAAATTCCTTCCAGACGATGTGCTGCAAAAAATTATTGAAGCAACGGGCGCTAACAATGGTGATGTTATTTTCTTCGGCGCGGATAAAAACAGTATTGTTAACGAAGCACTCGGCGCACTGCGCTTAAAAATTGCCGGTGATTTAGGCTTAAATGAAGGTGGTTGGCGCCCACTATGGGTTGTTGATTTCCCCATGTTTCAACACGGC
>JAJFJO010000321.1 GCA_021774015.1 Gammaproteobacteria bacterium | reverse complement strand
TGCTACTAAAGACTATCAAGCTGCACTTAATTTTCTTTACAGCTATCGTGGCAGCCAACAAACATTTAATGCCTATAGGCGTGAATTAGAGCGTCTCATTCAGTGGTCATGGTTTGTTCATCAAGAATCCATATTAAAGTTGAAGCGTGAGGATATCGAGAACTTCGTGAATTTCTGCATCAAGCCCTATAAACGTTGGATTGGACTTAAAACAGTATCGCGATTCAAAAAACAAAACGGACAGAAAGTACCAAACCCCGAGTGGCGACTCTTTGAGGCAAGCCTCCCTAAAAAAGCTGTAAAGTCAGGAGACATTGCTAACAAAAATGATTATGAATTTTCACAGAAATCATTACGATCCTTATTCGCTATTTTGGGAAGTTTTTATCAGTATCTATTACAAGAAGAAATTGTTGTCGCCAACCCTGTTGCTCTCATTCGTCAAAAAAGTAAATTTATCCAAAAAGAAGCAAAACAAACGGTGATTCGTCGTTTATCCAACAAACAGTGGCTAACAATTATTGATTTAGCAAAGAAGGAAGCAAAAAAAGATTTTAAAAAAGAACGTGATGTGTTTATTCTTTCTTGTTTATACGGTATGTATCTACGTATATCAGAATTAACTGCTAGCGAACGTTGGACACCAACTATGAGCGATTTTTTTAAAGACTCTGACGGTAATTGGTGGTTTAAAACTCTAGGTAAAGGTAATAAAGCACGTCAAATTGCAGTGAGTCATTCTATGCTACAAGCTTTGAAGCATTATCGTAAAACTTATTTATCATTGCCAGCGCTGCCTCAGCTTGATGAAAAAACACCGTTAGTTGGTCGTATCAAAAATTCCAACCGCCCTATCTCTGATGAACGCCCTATTCGCCATTTGATACAAACATGTTTTGATAGAGCTGCTGAACACCTTCAAAAAATTAATCCCGAAGAAGCAGAAAGTTTATATTCAGCAACTGTACACTGGCTACGTCACACAGGTATTTCTGAGGATGTGAAAATTAGACCGCGTGAACATGTGCGGGATGACGCGGGCCATAGTTCTAGTGCTATTACAGATCGTTATATTGATATTGAACTTAAAGCACGAGCGAAATCGGCTAAAAGGAAAGTAATTGATATTAGAGGAGGCTAAATCATCGATAAATATTGTTGAAATGGCGAAAAAATAAAGCATTAATTATCAACATGTTATTGAAAATGGTGGTGAAAATAAGAAGCAAATTCGGGAAATTAATATGTTTAAATTCAAAGGACTAAGTGATTTTCGTGTCCGTTTTTGAAAGATATACCATCGGAACCAACACGTTGCTGCCATTTAATATCGATAAATCGTTGCTCGTAATTAATTAGCCCGGACGCTTACCCTGACTAAAGTCATTTACACAGAATATATTACAGAGCCGGTGGTGCGCCAGCGCTGATTATTTTTTGATATTGATATTCTTGTGTTTGATAACTCCACATTTTGAAATACCGTTCCTTTCTCATTAATAATTCTTGATGAGAACCAAACTCCAATATATTTGACTTATTATCCAAAACTATAATTTTATCTGCATGGGTAATGGTAGAAAGTCTATGCGCTATTATAAGAGTGGTAATACCTTGTAAAGATTTTATTAGATTTTCTTGCACAATGGATTCAGTTGTAACATCTAAGGATGAAGTTGCTTCATCAAAAATAAATAGCTTTGGCTCTTTAATTAATGCCCGTGCAATTGCTATTCTTTGTCTTTCGCCTCCGGATAATTTTAAACCTCTTTCGCCAACCATTGTGTCATAACCAGACCCAAGTGAGGCAATAAACTCACTTAAACCTACTAGTTTCACAATTTCATCAACTTTATTCATACTAATATCTGGTTTAGAATAGGTAATATTGAAATAAATTGAACCATTAAACAGTACTGCATTTTGAGGTACCATACTCACTATAGAGCGTAACGAATTGATCGAACAATCTTTTATGTCTTGCCCATCTATTTTTATACTTCCTTTATTCGCTTCATAAAAACGGTATAGCAGTCTAGAAATTGTAGATTTCCCGCAACCTGTTGGACCAACTATTGCTACTGTTGTGCCTGCAGAAATTGTGAATGAAAAATCATTTAAAATATTCTCCCCATCTTCGTAAGAAAAAGACACTCTATCGAATATTACCTCACCTTCTGAAGGTATCAAATTTTTTGCTCCAGGTTTGTCCACGATATCTGGTTTCTCATTCAAAATCTCCATAACATTTTCTAAATCAGTTAGACCCTCCCGCATTTGCCTAAAAATAAAGCCAAAAACAACTAATGGGCTTGCAAATTGTATGAGGTAACCACTAATTAATATATAGTCACTGATGCTAAGGCCAAGCCCCAAAATTACAGCCCTAGAGGCCATAAAAGTGAGAGCGGTTATACCTAATCCTATAATGAGCGATTGTCCAACACCCACTAAACTAATCGACACTAGCTGTTGAGTGACAGCATTTTCCCGTTCTTTCAAGGCGCGATCGCATCGATCTAGTTCTTCTTGTTTATCCAGGGATAAACACTGAAGTGTCTCATAGTTTAAGAGCCTATCAACAACGTACGCACCCACTGTTTTACTTTTTTCATTACTTTCTCGCTGTATTTTAATTGCTTTTTGCGTTGCAAATAAGGTGAACAGTAAAAAAATAGTTAAAATTAATAACAGAGTTCCTCCAAAGAAAAATCCGTACAGATGCCACAAGATTGAGGCTGCAATAATTATTTCAGTAATGGTTGGGATAACTAAAAATAGCAAGGCCCAAAAAACATTTGAAACTGCGTTTTGCGCCCTATCAATTGAGTTGGTTACTGCTCCTGTTCTATTGTTTTTATGGTAACGCATTGAAAGAGCATTTAAATGATCAAACAGTTTAAGACAGAGTAAACGAACGCAACGTTGAAAAACACGATACATTAAGATTTGTCGACATTGGGCAACAATATTAGCGAGCGTCCATAGCACACCAAAGGATAGTAATACCATTAAAATACTTGTACTCAGCGCCACTTGTTTATATGTTATAGT
>JAJFJO010000033.1 GCA_021774015.1 Gammaproteobacteria bacterium | reverse complement strand
GATGCAGAACGTATTTTAAATCCACCACTGGAACCGTTGCCACCTAAAATAAAACGCTATTTACAATCTCACCGATTGCGTTTAGAGCAACAATTATTGCGAGGAAATTCTTTATTGGCTTCTACTTTTAAAACAGTTCTTACGTCGATTAAAAGAGAGGGGCTTGCGCACACCCCACCTAAAGGTGTTTTTATTTGCTATGCCTGGCCAGATCAAAAAGATGAACAACAGCGTCATTTACAGTGGGTGCAGCCATTTTTGATCGGGCTGCGAGAGCATTTAGAAGCAGCCGGCGTTTATGCTAATCTGGATATTAAAGATAATCCACCGGGTAGCAACATTGTTGAATATATGAAAGGGGCGCAAACGTCAGAATATGTAATTGTCATCGGCACAGAATCCTTGCTTAAGCACCATGAAAAAGGCACTTCGGAAGTTTGCGCGCAACTAAATCGCATTAAACGCAAGCGTGAAGAAGATGAAGTGACAGGCACTTACCGTGTGTTGAGTTTATTAATTAGCGGTACGTATCGAGAGTCGTTCCCTGCTGGCTATGAATTATATACAGCAATTCGTAACTGTAAAGATGACACAAAAACCTATTACCACCATATCCGCTGGTTGATCGACAGTTTGTATGGTGTCAATGAGCACGTGTTTGCAACATTATGGGATAATTTTTTAGAGGAGATTTCTGAAGATGAACGTTTGGTGTTAACCAGAGGCTTGACGAAAGACAATGTTGTGAAGTATCTAGACGCAGAAGATGCATTGCAAACCCAAAAAACTGTGCAGCAACACACAGCAGGTGACAAGTTATTGGAACCTAAATTATTGCAGTTATTGCAGCAACAAAAAGCTCAGCAGGCGAAACCAAAAGAAACTATACATATAGATTTTTTGTTTTCTATTACAGGGCATGGTTTTTTTGCACAATCATTGATAGAAGGCACTATTTCACCGCATTTTTTTAGTTTAGAAGCTGGGTCAGCAAAATATATTCGTCGATGGTAATAAGGACTAAAGCAGTATGCAAAACGCCAAAAGACAAGATGACAAACCAGAAACTGAACCAGAGACTTGGCAGGAATTTGATGTGCCAGGTGATGGCAGCTGCTTATTTTATGCAGTAGTGTTTAGTGTGTTGTTACCCGTGCTTAAAGATGATGCAGTATTTGAGCAGCGGTTTGTTCAGTTGTTTGGAGACAGTAATACATCTGGATTAAATGACTTTAAACAAGAGCTGTTACAATACAAAGGCCAACCCGATTTCTTTGTAGGGTTAAAAGAGCGAGCACCGCAATTCGAAGTGTTAGTGGATATTGCTTTTCGCCAGAATCTGGTGCGCTTTATGCAAGCGCACAAAGCTGATTTTTTAGGTTTTTTTTCAGAAGGTGTGGATAGTTTTGACACGCGTATGGCCTCAGTAATAGAACCCAAAGTGTGGGGCGGCCAAACTGAAATTGAAGCAATCAGTCAGCTATTACAGATTCAAATTCAAGTAAAAGAAAAACAAACGGATGGCAGTTGGAAGGATTCAGCGCTCCATGGCCAAGAGCAAGGTTATGATTCAACTATCACTGTTGGATTTACAGCTGCTGGCCATGGCGCTGGTGCTATTAATAATCATTATCATTTTTTTATTGATCCACAGGTTTTTTTAGGATTGTCATCTCCTTCAGCAGCGGCAGATTCTCAGGTTGGTGCTGCATCGACCAAACCAACCCAAGGTGGCAAAGGGAAGCTTGAAAATCAATCTATCGACGATACAGAAACTGTAGAAGAAGACCTTGCTCGTCGCGCATTATTAGAGCGATGGTTTGGAGCCGCACAAATGGGTGATATTCGTGAGTTAAAACGGCTAATTTACCACCAAGGGAGAGGTGGTGCAGCAGCTGCCATCGCAAGAAATAAGGTTAATGTGAACACGAAAGATAAGCATGGTGCTACTGCTTTGCATTGGGCAGTCAACAACAACCAATTTAAGGTCGTGAAATGGTTATTGAAGGGGCGAGGGGCGAAGGTCACTGAGAAAGATAGTTCTGGTGATACGGCTTTGCTGTTGGCAGCCTACAAAGGCTATTTGCCTGTGGTGAAGTGGTTGCTGGGTAAGGGGGGGGCGAAGATCACTGAGACCACTAATGATGGCAGGACTGCTTTGCTATGGGCAGCCGCGGGAGGCCATCTTGAGACCGTGCAGTGGCTGCTGAGTAAGGGAGGGGCGAAGATCACCGAGACTAATAGCGGTGGTATGACTGCTTTGCTGTGGGCAGCTTGGCAGGGACATCTAGAGGTTGTGCAGTGGCTGCTGAGTCCTGCAGGAGACGCATCGATAACTGAGAGCACTAATAATGGTAGCGCTGCTTTGCTGCTGGCAGCAACAAATGGACATTTGTCTGTGGTGCAGTGGTTGCTGGGTGAGGGAGGGGCGAAGATCACCGAGACCAATAGCAGTGGTATGACTGCTTTGCTGCAGGCAGCCCAAGGTGGTCATCTTGAAACAGTGCAGTGGTTGCTGGGTAAGGGAGGGGCGAAGATCACCGAGACCAGTAGCGGTAAAGTGACTGCTTTGCTATGGGCAGCCGCGGGAGGCCATCTTGGGACCGTGCAGTGGTTGCTGAGTCCTGAGGGCGGTGCCAAGATCACTGAGACCACTAATGATGGTAGGACTGCTTTGCTGCTGGCAGCTTATTACGGCCATCTTGAGATCGTGCAGTGGTTGCTGGGTGAGGGAGGCGCATTGACCATTGAGACTAGTAATGTTGGTAATACCGCCTTGCAGATGGCAGCTGGGAGTGGTTATCTTGAGGTCGTGCAATGGTTGCTGAGTCCTGCGGGGGGAGCAAGTATTACCGAAAAAAATAGCTTAGGTGATACGGCTTTGTTGTTGGCAGCTTGGCAGGGGCATCTCGAGGTCGTGCAGTGGTTACTAAGTTTGGAGGGGGGAGCCAATATCACTGAGCAGGATAGCAGCGGTAGGACAGCTTTATTGGTAGCAGCCCAGGGCAGCCATTTGGAAATTGTGCAGTGGTTGCTGGGTGAAGGAGGCGCGAGTATTACTGAGAATGATAAGGAAGGTCGTACTGCCTTGTGGTGGGCAGCTATGGAAGGTCATATTTCTGTAGTTGATTTTCTACTTAAAAATGGTGCTGATGTTAAAACTGATAATGCAGGTCAATCGATACTAGACAATTCAGGTGTGCAAGCTCACCCTAATGTGGTTGCCTTGATTAAGGCTCATTTTGACCAAGATACAGTAAGCCTTGAAGCTGAGCGTGAAACACTCACTGATACCTACATAGAGAAACTCACTGCTTTGGCAGATACTGCTAAAACACAATTAGAGCAACGTGATGCGCAGTTAAAAGCATTGCTGCTGCGGGAGTCGCCACCGCAACCCTTCATAGAACCTCAAAGCACCGCTTCATTAGATTCTATTGAAAATGAAGCCTTAAAAGGCATTCAAGCACGTCAAGCACAGCTTGATGTGGCTCTTAAACAATTGCACGTCCAGCAGGCTGGTACAGAAGCGCAAATAGGGCCTGCAAAAAAAACGCAGGATTTGATTGAACAACAATTGCTGCAACGCTCTAATCACCTGCGTTTATTTTATAATGCACTGCAACAGCGTTTAGTAGCGAAGTTATATCGAACACTTCGATTGGGATTAAGGAGGATTGAAGGAGGGACACCCACAGCCTCACCCGACCCTGCTGTAACACATTCTTCAGCTTTACTGTTACAGGACTTGCCCAATATTGGACCTGTTTTAAGTGCATGTGCGGATATTATAAAAGAAATAACAAGTACAATACCCGATTTAGAAGCAGAGATCGCACCGGATACAATGCTAGAATCAGCTGCACAGACAGCAACAGCCGCGGCGGTAGATAGAGTCGTTCCCGGTAAAGCAGAAGAGGAGGATGACGAACAAGACGACACTATATTATCGGCCATCACAGAAGGGTCACAAGCTGATACGGTAGCAGAATTTTTAGCGCGACGTATTGCGCTAGTCCTACGATCAGACATTGAATCAACACAACCGCCCTTAGGCGCACCTATGTTGATTGCCTCTGGTCATAAAGCCGCTGATACGGTTTATTCTGTGTTGGTAAACGGTCCTTGGCAATCTGATAAACCCAAATGGCAACAGCTGGTGGATACAATTAAAGTACTGAAAGATCAGGAGCCCTATTTTCTTTATACTTACCCAACATCATATGCGACAACACCGCAATACAGGAATGAGGCGGATGGATCTGC
>JAJFJO010000320.1 GCA_021774015.1 Gammaproteobacteria bacterium | reverse complement strand
ATCTTCAGAAAAATCAAAATTTTCCCCGTTCAGTTTAATTGATAAAACTTCTGGACTACTGCCATTTGGAACAAATCTAAATGAATACTGACCAACATCAATAAAAAATGAATCCGTAAAAACTCCATCAGAATATAGAGTAGGATCTGCAAGAGTTACATGAAATACAATGTTGTTTTTCTCTATAGATTGATCTGATACAAAATTTATTAAAAAAATACTAATGGCAAGAACTACTGGAATAACAATGATTTTTTTATTCACTAAAACGAGTTCTAGATTCCATTTATATTAAAGATTTTAGATGTAATGGCTCCCTAGAAATCATCAGGATTTCACCCATTTGTAGATCAGAACAGATCATTTTGATCCATTTAAAATGACAATATCTTCATCCCATGAAAAATAAATACCAGCGCATGATTACACTCATGCGCCAGATTCTCAAGAAAATGCATGTTCCTCTTTATTTGCATAGCAAATCAAAGCATGTGTTTCTGTACACCAACACATCATCATGCTTGTTCTTAGACAGTACGAGTCAAAAAGCTACGAGTCATTTGTTGAATGGTTACATGTCTGCTCTGAGATAACTGCAATACTTGATATCAGTACCATTCCACATTTCACCACACTACAAAAAGCAGCATCTTGACTGAGTGGCATCTTACTGCACATTGCAATTGGCAGGTTTATCCAGATCATATCTCCTGGAAAAATATTTGCAGGAGCAGATGCAACTGGGTTTGAAGACAAGACACTGTACACCATATTACACGTGGAGATGTTC
This sequence comes from Gammaproteobacteria bacterium, assembly GCA_021774015.1. Lineage (GTDB taxonomy): Bacteria > Pseudomonadota > Gammaproteobacteria > Coxiellales > Coxiellaceae > JAJFJO01. Next base: position 1,918 of record JAJFJO010000320.1, on the reverse strand, counting down.
CCTCAGACACTCGTACACCAAGATGTCTGCAGGATCAGACATGTCAACACAATTGGTTTGTGCAGTTGTGATTCAGCATCATCCCGTGTCTCATGACATCAAGCACTTTCCATAACTATTCTCACAAATGATTGCAATTGCCCCAATGAGAGTTATGGCTCTAGACAAGGGTTATGATGCAGAACACATTCATCAGATGATTCGCAATGAAAATGTAATTTTTGTGATTCCTGTCAGGAAGAGAGAAGACTGCCCAATAAGACGTACACGTGGTATATACAGAAAGCAGATTAGAAGGAAATTTGATGAATCGTTGTACCATCAGAGAAACAAGTGTGAGACAATATTTTCTGTGATAAAACGAAGATTTGGATCTGAGATAAAATCATACAATAATTCTATGAAAGAAAAAGAGTTACTGTATCGTGTTCTGGCTTACAACTGTCACAGAATGTGTATGATTTCTGCTTTAGTGTGGATGATGTCTAGGGAGCCGATGTAATAATCATGGTTTTCACAATAAAAACAAAAAATAGCCTCAAAAGGGTTGTTTTCTAATGTCTAATTTTAGTTAGTAAAATTTAATGTACTGTTAACCATTATTTACACCCGAGATTAAGTACATATTCTAAAACCGAACTCAATGCCTAACTTATCAAAAGATTGGTCAAAGCAACCACAACCTAGCATATCTGAAAAAATTAATGATACTATCAAGCCTAAAGGTGCATTAAAACCAAGAGTTCAGGATGGAATTAAAAAAATTCAAATTCAAATTAAAAAATTAGACACAATGTTAACAAACTTACAAGAACGTGATGCAAAACTATTTCAAAGAATTGTAGATGCAACACAAAAACATGATACTCAAACAACCAAAGTTCTTGGAAATGAATTAGCTGAAGTAAGAAAAGTATCAAAAATTTTGAGTGGTGCTAGAATAGCATTAGAACAAATAGAATTACGATTATCCACAACTTGTGATCTTGGAGATACTGTAGTAGCTATAATGCCAACAATGGGATTGATGAAAAATCTAAAATCTTCTCTTGGCAAAGTAATGCCTGGTGCTGAACAAGAAATTGGCCAAATGGCAGAAATGCTTGGAGGTTTCATGACAGATAGCTTCTCAGGTGATTCAGCGTTTGGAATGGATGCAACCACCACTGCAGAATCTGAAAGTATTCTAAAAGAAGCTGCTGCTGTTGCAGAAAGTTCTACGGGAGAAATGTTCCCTTCAGTTCCTACTAGTACTCAAGAAGCAACAACAACAAGTACAAAATTCTATTAATTGAAAAACTTTTAATCAGTTAATGATTCTTTAATTCTTTTAACTCTATTACCTTCATCATCAATTACTTTATCAACACCTGAAAGTTTCTCCCTTAAACTATTGATGATTGTACCTACCTCATCTGCCTCATTTTCTACCTGTTGTCTCTTATTGGCAAGTTCCTTTATTCCTCTATTTTCCTCATCAATGTATTCACTTACTTTTTGTAGTTTTTCTTTAAGATTCTTAATATCTACTGATTCTTCTTCAATATCTTTTTCAAGTAATGTTCTCTTGTCTTTAAGATTTTTAATCATTAAACCGACATAATCTATTGCCTCTTCTAACTTTGCACGTTTTCCCATCAACTCCCCAATTCCAATCTCACTTGTAGATTGAACTGTTGAATTAGATTCTATAGATTCATCTGAATTCACACTTTCTTTTACCATTTCTCCTCCTTCTTCTTTTTTGAATTTATCAAACATTTTATGATTTTCTTTTCAAAATGGGAATAAAAAGTTATTATGAATCTCAAAGCTGACCTTGTGAATGATTTTTATTCAATTAAAGAAAATATTGGTGACTATATGGCTAATACTGAATTTCCAATCCCTTGGTAAGAATCAGTTCTTTTTTCTGAAA
>JAJFJO010000319.1 GCA_021774015.1 Gammaproteobacteria bacterium | reverse complement strand
GCAATGCTTGTTCAGTATCGGTTTGTGGTGCCGTATATTCTTCTTGAAGTTGTCTCAGTGAGTGGTCGGGTTCGGGGAGAGCTCGGTAGTCTATTTTGCCATTGGGGGTCAGCGGTATTTGGTCTAGAAAAACAAAGAAAGAAGGAACCATGTACTCGGGTAGAGAAGCTGTTAGTTTTGTTCTAAGCTGTTCCGTGAGCTTCTCAATAATGTGAGCACTCAATATTGAAGAAGATTCTGGTACGATATACGCAACTAGTTTTTTATTGTTTGTTTGATCTTCTTTGGCAAGTACAATTGCTTGGATGACGGCATCATGTGTGTTAAGTGTTGCTTCGATTTCACCCAGTTCAATCCTGAAGCCACGGATTTTCACTTGATCATCGATACGTCCCAAAAATTCAATGTTTCCATCAGGCAGATAACGCGCTAAATCACCGGTACGATAAAGACGCATCTTGCTGGGGTCTTGAATAGCGCTATGACCTAAAAATGGATTAGGAACAAATTTTTCTGCAGTGAGATCAGGACGGTTTAAATAACCTCGAGCAAGCCCCACACCACCAATATAAATTTCTCCGGATACGCCTACAGGCACTGGATTTAAATAACTATCTAAAATATAAACTCGCATATTTGATATAGGACGGCCTATAGGGGGGGAAATCGCGGTGTTGCATTTATCACAAAGATAATAAGTTACATCTATTGATGCTTCTGTTGGACCGTAAAGATTATTGAGAGGAGCTTCTAGATGACTGTAGTACTTTTCTACCAAGTTTGATGAAATTGCTTCTCCACTTGTAATAAGTAATCGTAGGGAAAAATCAGTTTTACCAGTTATTTCAGGCAAAAAGACGCTTAACATTGAAGGAACAAAATGGCATACCGTTATTTTTTGTTTTTTGAAAACTTCCAATAATGCTTTTGGGTCTTTATGCTGATCTTTCGGAAAAATGACTTCTGTTGCCCCTGTTATAAGAGGCCAGAACAACTCCCAAACAGACACATCGAATGTAAAGGGTGTTTTTTGTAGAATTTGATCAGTTGGAGTAAGCTTATAAGTATGTTGCATCCATATTAAGCGGTTTACTATTCCTTGATGAGGGACCATAACTCCTTTAGGTTGGCCAGTGGATCCGGAGGTATAGATGATATAAGCCAGATTATGTGGCTGGGTTATTAGCTCAGGATTCGTTGTTGATTGTTTCTGTAACGCAGAATTGTTACCCAGAGGAATCTGTTGCCCGGTGTAATAATTAAATTGACTCTGTAAACTGGTCTGTGTGAGTAATAAAGCTGCTTGAGAGTCTTCAAGCATAAATTGCAATCGAGCAGCGGGATAACTGGGGTCTAGGGGCACATAAGCACCGCCAGCCTTTAAAATGCCAAATATTCCAATGATCATTTCTAAAGATCGTTCAACGGCAATAGCCACGTAAATATCTGGTCCGACGCCTACTTGCCTGAGGTAATGAGCGAGTTGGTTTGCACGTTCATTTAGCTGTTGATAGGTTAGAGAATTTTCCTGATAAATAATAGCTGTATTTTTAGGGGTTTTAGCGACTTGTTGTTCAAAGAGTGTATGTATGCACTGTTGATTTAAAGAGGCAACTTCCGTTTGATTCCAGTCAATTAATATTTTCTTTCGCTCTTCTGGTATAAGGGGATATAAAAAAGATGCAAGGGATTTATTGCTTCCAATTTCAGATGAATTTGCAATACTAGTTAATATAAGTTTATACGATTCTATGAAATTTTTAATTGAGTCTTCAGTATACAGTTGTTTACTATATCTAAAAATACCAGATAAGCTGGGCTTACTATCATCTAAAAAAGTACTTATATCATATTTAGCTACCTTATATAAATCCATTCCTTCCTGGTAAGCAGTTAAAACGGTATTTAATTCAAACTGATTTTTTTGTTGAGATGATTTATATTCCAGTTCCTGCATTCCGAATATGATTTGGAAAATTGGATGTTTGCTTGTATCTCTTACAATATCTAATTTCTCTACAATTTTTTCAAAAGGAAGGTCTTGGTTGATTTGAGTTTCTATTACCGTAGTGCTTACTTGATCCAATAAATGCCTAAAAGAAAAATTTAAATCCACTTTAATGCGCATAGGCAAAACATTCACAAAAAGGCCAATTAGATTTTCTAATTGAGCATGTTGTCGATTTGCTATAGGAATACCTATTATAATATCACTCTGATTGCTGTATTTATGAAGCAGGATATAGTAAGCGCTTAGCAATAAAGAAAATAAGCTAACATTTGATTTTTTAGCTATTTTTTTAATTTTTACTGAAACATTTTCAGGGATCGAAAAATGAACAATATTTCCATCATAAGTTATTTCATTAGGCCTTGATTTTTTTGGCATTAAATTTAAAGTTTCATAGCCAAGTAGTTTTTTAACCCAATACGTTATTTGTTGCTTTAAGGAATCTTCTTTGAAATATTTTCTTTGCCAATAAGAAAAATCTTTATATTGTATATCCAACTTCGGCAACACATCTGTAAGAGGAAGGTGTGGATTTTCTTGTGAAAAATGTCTATAAAAAGACTGGAGTTCTTCTAAAAATATTTTTATAGACCAAGCATCAAAGGCTATATGATGTATTAATATACTAATGTAACATTCTGAAGAATTATTGTAATAACTATCTTTTAGATTATATACGGCTACTTTAATAGGGTGTTCCTGAGTAAGATCGAATACATGATAAAGTTCATCATAAAGTAATTTATGGAATTGCTTTTTACTTTCTATTTGGTGACTTGTTGTAGAAAAGGTTGTCTCATTTTCTGGGGTTATATATTGATAGGATTCTCCATTTGTATTTTTTTTAAATGTTGTCCTCAATATTTCATGTCGCAAGATGATAGCCTTGATGCTTAATTTCAAACTTTTTAGATTAATTTGTTTAGCCGTTTTAAATACCATAGGAATATTGTAAGCATTTGATCCATTTTCATATCTCTCAATAAACCATAACCTCTCTTGTGCGTAAGATAACATTTGTTTTTCTTCAGTTTCAAAATTGGCTTGGATGATTTCGATATGTTTATCAGACAAACCAGCCAAACAATTAGCGAGTTGTTTAATGTTGTTATTATTGTAAATGTAAACTAATTTTAAATTTTTATTGAAATATTTATTTAATTCATTTGCTAACTTAATAACAAGAATACTATTCCCACCTAATTTAAAAAAACTATCATGTACACTGATATTTTCATATGGAATACCCAATATCATCTCGTATATTGTACAAATCTTTATTTCTCTCTCGTTGGTTGGGGAGGTGAAATTATCAGCTTTAGTGAAATTAGGTAGAGGAAATGATTTTTTGTCTAATTTCCCATTGCTTGTTAGAGGAAATTCATTTAAAAAAATAAATGTGTGAGGAATCATGTAGTCAGGTAGTCTCTTTGAGAGATGAAGAAACAAATTTTTTTCAGGTATTTTCTGGGAGGAAGTGTAATATCCAATTAGATAAGAATTACTTGGATCCCAATCAAT
>JAJFJO010000318.1 GCA_021774015.1 Gammaproteobacteria bacterium | reverse complement strand
AGCGCCAGGCGAATAATTAAAAAAGCCGCAATAACTGCGGCTTTTTTTGTTGGGGCATGCTCATAAGTTAAGAGGGAGAGGTTAGATGCAAGAAGAGCTCACTACGTTAGTGGACTGTGCACGACAATCGATTAATCAAGCGAATGACCTGGATACGATTGAGCACCTGCGTCTTCAATATCTAGGTAAAAAAGGCCAGCTGACAGAGTTATTGAAAGGCTTGGGTAAAGCGTCAGCGGAAGAGCGGCCTCGATTGGGTAAAGACATCAATATCGCGAAGCAAGAAATTCAGGCGCTACTGACAGAGCAAATTCAATCGCTACAGCATAAAGTGTTGCAGCAGCAGATTGAAGCTGAAAAAATCGATGTCACTTTACCGGGTCGCGGCCAGCAGGTCGCCGCGTTGCATCCGGTTACTCGAGTGCGTGAACGTGTGGTTGAGTTATTTCAGGGGATGGGTTTTCGTGTGGCGGAAGGTCCTGAGATCGAAGACGATTTTCATAATTTCGCAGCATTAAATATTCCGCAACATCATCCTGCGCGCGATTCGCAAGATACGTTTTATTTTGCCGATGGTCGAGTGTTACGTACCCATACATCACCCGTGCAAATTCGTGTGATGGAAAATGAGCGCCCACCTTTGCGTGTAATCACTCCTGGCCGCGTGTTTCGCCACGACTTTGATACCACACACACGCCGATGTTTCATCAGTTAGAAGGGCTGGCTATCGACACGAATATCACGTTTGGTGAATTAAAATCCCTGCTACATGAGTTTATGGCGCAATTTTTTGAAGCGGAATTAAAGCTACGTTTTCGCCCATCCTACTTTCCATTTACTGAACCTTCTGCTGAAGTGGATATTGAGCATCTGCTTTGCAAAGGTAAAGGCTGTCGCACATGTGGCAACAGTGGTTGGTTAGAAGTGTTGGGTTGTGGCATGGTACATCCCAATGTGCTGCGTAATGTTAATATTGATCCTGATGAATTTACGGGTTTTGCCTTTGGTATCGGTTTAGATCGAATGGCTATGTTGCGCTACGGTATAGACGACTTGCGTAAATTGTTTGAAAATGATTTACGTTTGTTAGAACAATTTTAAGGATCAAACAATGAGATTTAGCGAACAATGGTTACGCGAATGGGTTAATCCGGAGTTAGATACCGATGCGTTGGCGCAGCAGTTAACGATGGCGGGGTTAGAGGTCGATTCTGTTGAGACAGCAGCTCCGGCTTTTAGCAAAGTAATTGTCGGTCAAGTGATGGCTTGTGAAAAGCACCCTGATGCAGATCGATTGAATGTGTGTCAGGTCGATATCGCTGAGTCAGAGCCGCTGAATATTGTATGTGGCGGCGTTAATGTTCGCCAAGGAATTAAAGTGCCTGTGGCTGTAGTTGGTGCTGTGCTACCTGGTGATTTTAAAATTAAAAAATCGAAAATTCGTGGTGTGACATCTCAAGGGATGATTTGCTCAACGAGCGAATTAGGTGTTGAAGATGGGCGTGAGCAAAAAGGCCATATTATGGAGCTGGCGGATGATGCGCCGCTTGGAACCTCTTTCCGTGACTATTTACAATTAGACGATCATATATTTGATATCGAGTTAACACCTAATCGGGCTGACTGCTTAAGTATTGCAGGTGTTGCTCGTGAAGTAGCCGCTAATAACAAAGCGGATATTTCGGCTATAAAATTAGAGCCGATGAAACCGACTATTGATGATGTACTTGATGTATCTATTAGTGCACCGGATGCTTGTCCGCGTTATACCGGTAGAGCTGTTAAGGGTATTAATAAAAATGCACAGACGCCGGTATGGATGACAGAAAAATTGAGAAGAGCCGGTGTTCGTTGTATTCACCCTGCCGTTGATATTTGTAATTATGTCATGCTTGAATTGGGCCAACCGATGCATGCTTTTGATATGAGCCAGTTATCAGGCGGTATCGACGTACGTTTTGCTAAAGCAAATGAAAAAATTACTGTGCTTGATGGTAGCGACATTACATTAACGGATTCAACGCTAGTTATTGCGGATAATCAGCAGGCGCAAGCAATTGCTGGAGTTATGGGTGGGCTGGAATCAGCCGTTGGTGAAACCAGTGAAGATATTTTTCTGGAAAGCGCCTTTTTTAATCCCGTTCAGGTGCGACGTGATGCAAAACAGCATGGCTTGCCAACCGATTCCTCGTACCGTTTTGAGAGAGGGGTTGATTATCAGCTGCAAACAAGAGCACTAGAACGTGCGACACAGCTTGTGTTGGAGATTGTAGGTGGCAAGGCAGGGCCGGTTATCGAAGTGGTTGCAACAGAGGCCTTACCCCAGGAACGCACGGTCACTTTACGTCGTGAGCAAATCCAGCGTTTATTAGGCATTAGCATTGACGATGCCGAGGTTGAGCGGATTTTAAAAGCATTAGGAATAGGTGTTGAGCCCCTGACGGATGGTTGGCAGCTATCCGTGCCGAGTTATCGATTTGATATTGAGCAAGAGGCGGATTTAATTGAAGAGCTTGCGCGTATTTATGGGTATGACGCTATACCGATGCAATCTATGCGAGTTACATTAGCGATGGAGCCTGTTTCGGAAACACGCTTAACGCAACCCACCATCAATAAACTGCTAGTTGCGCGTGGCTACTTTGAAGCAATTACGTATAGTTTTGTCGACAAAGAGCTGCAGCAACTATTCTACCCAGATGATGCAGAGATGATTGAGTTAACTAATCCGATTGCGAGTAATATGAATGTGATGCGCCAGAGTATTTGGCCGGGTTTGATAGAAGCAGCTCGATATAATTTAAATCGGCAAAATAACCGTGTTCGCTTGTTTGAGTCAGGGTTATGTTTTGAAAACAATAAGGGTGATTGGTTGCAGACCCATAAGCTAGGTTTGATTGCATGTGGAAGCGCCTCAGAAGAGCAGTGGGGTGAGAAAATACGCAAAGGCGACTTCTATGACATCAAGGGTGATATTGAGGCTCTGCTGGGCTTATCCGGTGCGCAGGAAGAGTATGAATGGGTAGCAGGCGAGCATACCGCGTTGCATCCGGGGCAAACAGCCATACTGCAGAAAAAAGGTGTTCCGTGTGGCATATTGGGGGCACTGCATCCTGTGCTTGCTAAGAAATTAGATATGGCGCAACCTTGCTTTCTCTTTGAGGGTGTAACAGAGCATCTGTCTCAAGTGGATCTGCCCCAGTACTCTCAAGTTTCGAAGTATCCTGGGGTTAGAAGAGATTTGGCATTTGTTTTAGATCGTTCGGTAGCTACGGGAGATGTTTTGACCACTATCAAGTCAAAGGTAGGTGAAATATTGGTCAAATTGCAGGTTTTTGATATATATCAGGGCGAACACGTTGAAAAAGATAAAAAAAGTGTTGCTTTGGGGTTGACCTTTCAAGACCCATCCCGCACTCTTGTAGATAGTGAAATTAGTGAGGTTATTCAGAATGTTGTAGATGTTCTGAAAAGTGAATTTAACGCAACCTTGAGGTCTTAAGAGATGGCACTCACAAAAGCTGACCTTGCTGAGCATTTATTTAATGTGCTTGGCTTAAATAAACGAGAAGCCAAGGATTTGGTGGAGTTGTTTTTTGAGGAGATTAGACGCTCTCTCGAAAGCGGTGAATCGGTAAAACTATCTGGTTTTGGTAATTTTAATCTTCGTGATAAAAGTGAACGTCCAGGTAGAAATCCTAAAACCGGAGAAGAAATTCCCATCACCGCACGTAGAGTGGTTACTTTTCGTGCTGGTCATAAACTCAAATCTAGGGTAGAACACTATGTCAAGCCAGAGGAACAAAGGGAAACTGACAACGACTGAGTTACCGGGTATCCCTGAGAAGCTGTATTTCACGATTGGTGAAGTCGGCAAATTATGTGATCTCAAGCCTCATGTCTTACGGTACTGGGAACAAGAGTTTCCTCAGTTGAGCCCGTCTAAGCGTCGTGGCAATCGCCGTTATTATCAACGCAAAGATGTTTTGTTGATTCGTCGAATTCGCAGTTTATTGTACCAAGAAGGGTTTACTATCGAAGGTGCTCGCCAACAATTAACGAGTGACGCATCTAAAGATACCAAGGTGGTTGCACCAACAAGTGAACCTATACGTACGGCAGTTGCCAGTCTTGAGCAAGTGCTAGAGGAATTGCAAGAATAACCTCGATGCGTATAATACCCAGCTTACTATTTGATTCGGGGCGTAGCGCAGCCTGGTAGCGCACTTGCATGGGGTGCAAGGGGTCGCAGGTTCAAATCCTGCCGTCCCGACCAATTTCAGAGCCATACACAGACTTGATTTGAAACCGTGCACGCTATAAGTCGGCTTTTTATCAACACCCAACGCATCAAAATCTATTTGAATAGTTCCCATTAAGTGATAAATTAACAAATAAATCCTAATGGAGTATTTATACAATGGACAAACATCTACTCGATATTTTAGCGTGCCCAAACTGCAAAGGTAAATTGTTTTACGATCACAAGGCACAAGAATTAATTTGTCGTTTTGATAAATTAGCTTACCCCATCCGCGAGGGTATTCCGGTTATGCTAATGGATGAAGCGCGTCGTTTAACTGAGAGCGAGGCATAGCATATGGAATTTTCAGTCATCATCCCCGCGCGTTACAAGTCTACGCGTTTACCTGGGAAAATGTTGTTGGATATTGCAGGCAAACCCATGGTGCAACACACGTATGAACGCGCTGTCGAAAGTGGTGCTGAAAACGTTGTGATTGCTACCGATGACAATCGTATTGCTGAGGTCGCAGAAGGGTTTGGCGCAAAAGTGGTTATGACAGCAGAGACGCATGCATCAGGCACAGAACGACTCTCTGAGGCAGTGCAAGCGCTTGAGTATGAGGATGACGACATTGTTGTTTGTTTGCAGGGTGATGAGCCCCTTATCAAATCAAAAATTATTCGAGAGTTAGCGGAAGGCCTAGCAGAGCATGACAATGTAAAAATTGCTTCTGTGTGTGAACCGATACATGATGTGGACGAATTATTTGACCCTCATGTGGTGAAAGTTGTTTTGAATCGCAGACACTATGCCATGTATTTTTCTCGCGCGCCGATTCCCTGGGAGTTAAAGTCGTTTGAAAACAAGAATGACATTACGCTTGCCGATCATCATTATCGCCATTTAGGCATTTATGGGTATCGTGTGAGTTTCTTAGAGGACTATATGGGTTGGGTAGCCTGCCCACTAGAGAAGTTGGAATCATTAGAGCAGCTACGTACTCTGTGGCATGGTGGACGCGTTTTCATGCATGTGTCTGATACAAAAACGCCACCGGGTATTGATACGGAGAAAGATCTAGATAGAGTCCGTAAAATGTTTTAATCTAGAAAACGCGCTTAACTGCGTTTTTTAGGTTTAACAGCAATTTGGCTTTGAAAGTAGGGCTAAATGCATTTTCTGCTATAGTTAGGCAACTACATCTACATTGGTGGAAAATATGATAATTGCTTGCCGACTATTTAAACTAATTGCGCTAGTTTTGCTGATCACAGTTTCAGGTTTTTCTCATGCCTTAAAACAATTACAGGTTCCTGTTAAAGTTCTTTGTTATGACTTGGGAAGTGATCGTTTTATCCCTCTTTCATCTCAAAGGATTGCGGTTAATTTTTTTGAAAAAAACAAAAAAATTCCAATTTTCAAAACAAATTCAAAAGGATTTTTGTATATTCCTATCCGATATCAAAATAAGCAGTTTAGATTCAATGGCTATGTAGATAAAAATATAATTCCAGGTTGCAATTCGGGGGCCATTAAAAAACTCACCAATGGCATGCACATTAAACTTCGAGGTGTTGATTGTGGGGTAATACCGTGTTCCAAAAGCCAGCGTGATCATTAACCTAGGGCTGCCTTTGGCTTAAGGGAAAATCCGTCACAAGGTTTCCTGTGACGGATAGGTTTTATTCTGATGGCTTGTTATTATCCGTTGGTGCAGTTTCAGCTGGTGCTGATGTTTCTTTTTTAGGTTCGCTGGGTTTTGCGTTCTCGGGTTTGTTACCCTTTGTGGTAACTTGCACCATAGGTTCTGACGAACTTAAGCCCTTATAGTTTGCAGAGCTAAAATTGCTATCTTTCGTTGTGGCTGCTTTGGGTTTGTCCGCTTCTGGTTTCACCGCTTCTGGTTTTACTGCCTCAGATGCTGCTGTTTTCAGTTGCACAGTCTCTGGCTTTTTAGGCTCAGGTATTGCCGTTTTCACTTGCACAGTTTCTGGTTTTTTAGCCTCAAATGCTGCCGTTTTCATTTGCGTAGCTTCTGGCTTTTTAGGTGCTTGCCTCACAACATCTTCTTTGG
>JAJFJO010000317.1 GCA_021774015.1 Gammaproteobacteria bacterium | reverse complement strand
AATGGGTCTGTCATCCATCATGGGCTCGATTAATATTATCGCAACGATATTAAATCTGCGCGCGCCTTGGATGACGTGGATGCGGATGCCAATGTTTGTATGGGGTTGGTTTATTACCGCATTTTTATTATTAGGTATTATGCCTGTGCTAGCAGCAACGGTGACCATGATGCTGACTGACCGGCATTTCGGCACCACTTTTTTCAATGCAGCGGGTGGTGGCGATCCATTATTATTTCAACATTTATTTTGGTTCTTTGGCCACCCTGAAGTGTATGTATTAATCTTACCTGCATTTGGCGTAATCTCTGAAATCATCCCCACCTTCAGTCGCAAACGTTTGTTTGGCAGACACGCCATGATCTATGCAACAGCTTCCATTGCTTTTCTATCTTATATCGTGTGGGCACATCACATGTTCACCACCGGCATTCCATTAGCTGCTGAATTATTTTTCATGTACTCTACCATGTTAATTGCCGTACCGACCGGCGTTAAAGTCTTTAACTGGGTAGCTACCATGTATAAGGGCTCTTTGACGTTTGAAACCCCCATGCTGTTTGCACTCGGCTTTTTATTCATGTTTACGATTGGCGGTTTTTCCGGGTTAATGTTGTCAATAGTGCCTGCGGATTTTCAATATCAAGACACCTATTTTGTGGTTGCTCACTTCCATTATGTATTGGTGCCCGGGTCTGTATTTGCCTTAATGGCGGGTGTGTATTATTGGCTGCCCAAATGGACCGGGAAATATTACAACGAAACGTTAGGTAAATGGCATTTTTGGCTAAGCACCATCTCATTGAATATTACCTTCTTCCCCATGCATTTTGTTGGCCTCGCTGGCATGCCACGTCGCGTGCCTGATTACGCCTTACAATTCACCGACTTTAATATGATATCCAGTATCGGTGGTTTCATATTTGGTTTTTCACAATTGCTGTTCGTAATAGCAATTATTCACTGTATTTGGAAAGGCAAACCCGTTGGTGATCAAAAAGTATGGGAAGGTGAGCATGGCTTAGAGTGGCAGCTACCTTCGCCACCGCCGTATCACACCTGGACAACGCCACCAAAGGTAGATTAATGAATCCTAAAGATCAACATCGTCGCAATAAAAAATTTTTACTCTGGGCACTTCTTTTTGTTGTCATTATGTTTTTCTTTGGTTACGGCCTAGTGCCCATTTACAATGTTATGTGCCGTGCCTTTGGAATCAATGGAAAAACTAATGGGGCTAGCATTGTCAATCAATCTCTTGTTGATACCTCCCGAACCATCACTGTCCAGTTCCTTGCTACTAATAACGCCAACCTTCCTTGGGAATTCCACCCCATGATAAAAAAAGCAGATATCCATCCGGGTGAAAATATAAAGCTTGCCTACTTCGCAAAAAATAATTCAAACAAAATCATGACGGTGCAAGCAATACCAAGTGTCACACCAGGCTTGGCTGCAGCGCACCTAAAAAAAACAGAATGCTTTTGCTTTAATCAGCAAACATTAAAAGCACATGAATCTACTACAATGCCAATTGTTTTTCATCTTGATAACAGTTTACCGAAAAACATTCATGAAGTGACACTATCATATACATTGTTTGAGTCTAAAAAACCGATTAAAAATAAACGGGCTGGAAAATTATAATTAGTAGCTCTAGAAAAATTCAGTAAAATGCGATTCCAACCTAGAATACGAAAAAATAAAATCATATCCCGCAGCTTAAGTCACTCGAATTCTATCTTGAACCCAAACTCTCCAAGGACAGCAAAACACCAAAACTGGGACTATTAACCATAATGATAACAATGGAACAAAATGAGATATTGCTCCATAGTGATGCAACCCTATTACCCCATAGAGACCAAACAAAATTAAAGTCACTGAAACTAGCAAGAAAAACTGAACAAGCCTCTGTTTTAGTCCCAGTATAAGATAGCTATTTATCAATGTACGTGAGTAAAAGTACCAATCATTTATTTGTTATCTGTCAAACAAAAATAAAAGTGTTCGGTTATAGAAAAATTTAGGGTACACCTGGTTCGCCTTAACACCTAAAAAGATAACAGCAATTGTACCAAGCGTACTCGCAGTATCACTTAAACCAAACTTCACATGTGCAATAGAAATCAAAGTTGCCACCAGTATTAAAAGCCCCCAAATGGTAGATAAATGCACGTGCAAAAGATGACTTCCTTTGTCCGTATATTGCCCTGCAAACGGCTTATTAATTAATACTGATCCCAGCATTATTGCCATCATGGCAACATTGCTCCATAAATTAGGATGTTGCGTAAATGTATTACCGTGGTGCAAGAATAAGCCCATAATGACCATTGCAGAGAAGAATACAACCCCACCCAGCTCAAGAATAAAGCCTTTTAACAGCATATTTCTTGCAAAGATAATATTCAACACTAACGCAATAAATGCGCTGCTTAGAAAATCTGAAAACCCTGCAGATGATGAAAACACAATCCAAGGAATAAAACTCAATATCATATTTTGTTGCTTCATACATGCCTCGCCATTAGTATATTTTTATAATCAAAAAACTTATTCACTTGCTATTAAAATCTAATTCCTTACAAATCTAATCACGAACGCTGGCGCACAATATCACTGACGGCACTCCAATCTTTACTCCCCATATTATTTTCCATTGCTTGTGCGAACTTGCCCTGCATAGTGTTAGCAATATCAGGTGTCACACCAACCTCCATGAACGCTTCTATGAACAAATTAATATCTTTATTCCCACCTTGAATATCGAAATTTACTTCATCAAAATTGCGCGCATGAATTTTATCTATATATAAGAGTATCGCTGGCTGTGAATAAATATGCTTTAAAGACTCCTTCACAATCTCAGTATCCACCCCACTTTTTTCAGCATATGCATACAGCTCAGAAATAAGCTCAATCGCACTAATCAATGAATAGTTCATATATATTTTCAACACATTTGCATGTGATATTTTTTCACCCATATATAAAATAGAGTCTGAATAAGCTTCAATTAAAGGCTTGATGTCTTCTACCTTGTCTACGTTACCTGATACAATCGACATTGCACGCTTAGCGATAACCGCCTTTGGCACTCCAAGAACAAGGGATGATACATAAAAACAACTCGCTTCCAGGTGTTGCTGCTCAAGCTGCTCTGCTGTTTTAGGCAAAATTGTCGATGTGCTGACATGGATCGCGCTCTTTTTCATATTAGGTAACATTGCGGCTGTTACAGCTTTTAATGCAGAATCATCCATTAAACTTGTAAAAATAATATCTGCATCAACAACAGCATTATCAAGTGATTCGGCAAGGTGCGCTCCTAGCTCAACTAAGGAAGCGGCTTTTTTCTTCGTTCGATTATAAACAGTCAATGAAATTCCTGCCTTCAACAACTGAGTAGCCATAGCGCTTCCCATTCTACCCAATCCAATAAATACAATTTTTTTATTCATTACTATTCTCCTAATATTTTTAAGAATTTACTCTTGTAGTAACTCAAGGGTTTCTGCACACCACTCTATTTCAAGCTGAGCGAATTTAATGCCATACAAAATCTTTGAACATATAAATTTAAACCGATTTGATGGTATTTGACCTTTGTTATTCAATATGTTTTTCTGAATATCTTGATAAAGTTGTAGTGCCTTTTTGCTGATATGTTCACGCTCTTTAATATGCTCAATAGAAACATCTAGCGCAACATTGTGGCCAAAAAATATTTTAAGTAATAATTCATTTCGCTCTGGAGTCAAATCTATATCTGATTTCAACCACTCATTCAGTGCCTCCCTCCCTGATTTTGTGATTTTATAAATTTTTTTCTTTTTTGCTCCAACCAACTGTGTTTTGAAGATAACTAGTTTTAATTCAGCTAGTCGTGCTAATGTTGGGTATAACTGGCCATTACTTTCCGACCAAAAATGCTCCGTGCTTCGAGCCATGAATTTTTTCATTTCATAACCAGACATAGGCTGTATTGATAGCATCCCCAGAACTGCATATTTCGTTTTACTGCTCTTAGACATTTTCATCTCAAATAAGTCTATTAGATATGTTTTATAGGATGCGTCTATCAGACCTATTTGTCAGCCTTTTTTATCCCTCCCACATCCTGCAGCAACCAACCACCATACAAAAGTCAAAGCACAACTTCTCGATCAATGCCTATATTCTCAAGGAAGGCTTCATCATGCGAAACAGCAAGTATCGCCCCTTGATAAAACTTTAACATATTTTCGATCGCCTCAATTGATACTAAATCCAAGTGATTGGTTGGCTCATCTAAAATAATGAATTACGGTGGATGGGTGGACATTAAACTGATAGCTAGACCCGCACGCATTTTTTCTCCTCCACTTAGTGAAGCAACCGTTTTCTCAGCAGCTTTATTTCTAAAATTAAATTGAGCCAAAGCTGAGTATGCATCAAAAGCACTGGCATTAGGGTTTAGCTTTAGAAAATTATTAACTAATGTTAAATCATAGTTGAGAAAACTTACGCTTTGATCCAAGTAAGCCACATGCTCCACACCCACATTAATAGTTCCACCAAGTGGGCTTAACTGTTGCCTAATTAACTTGATCAACGTCGATTTTCCAGATCCATTCGGACCAAACAACGAGACTCTTTCCGGACCAACAATCATCAAATCAAAATCTTTAAATAACTCCCTGGCTTGATTAGTGTAATAAAATAAAAGATGTTCTATTTTTAAAACCATTTTCCCATTTGGAACATATGTTGCATCAAGTGAAATACTCATGTCCTGCTTAATTTCTATTTTTTCTCTTACATGCAATAAAGCTGTTTTTTTTCAGCAACCATTTTATTTTCTTGCGTCATCATTTTTGATTTGGTTTTTTCAGATCGCGATTTCATTCCATCTAAGATTATTTTTGCCTGACTACCTGATTTGCGCTGAGCCTTACCTTTGGACTGACTTTTTTCATACTTCTCACGTGTACTTTGCATACTCCGTTTTGTCTGCGCCATGGACTGCTGAGCCTCAAGATAATCTTGCTGTAATGCCTGCAGTTCTAATTCTTTTTGTTGATGATAAAAATCATAATTACCACCGTATACGCTGATTCCTTTTGTGCTCATCTCGATAATGACACCCATTTTATTAAACAATTTTCTATCATGGCTGACAACTATCATACCTTTATTATAAGCATCAACGTAATGATATAACTCATCACGTGCCTGCTTATCTAGGTTAAAAGGTGAAAGGCTTGTAATGCCTGCTCAACACGGCTCTCAATATCCCAGCTATCCGACACCGTATCAAAATCTTGCGCCATAGAATCTCCTTGATTAATTCGCGCTAGCGCATCAATTATCTCGGTAACACCAAGCACATTATAAAGAGTGGCTTCCTGGGAAACATTAGCATGTGATTGAGGGACGAAATTGATTGTACCATCACATTGATATATCGCTGAAGAATACGTTGGTATGTTTCAGATGGAAGGATAGATTTTTTATAACAATTCGAGGTGCTGACATAATGAATCTCTCTTTTGATTTAAGTATAGCTAATGGATAGCTCAATCGAAAAAAGCTTATTAATTCATTGTTGTAACACCTCTAAAATTAATCACATACTGACGATAGTAGAGCAACAGTGATAGTCATCCTTACCTTACCATTAATTCAGTAACTCAAGCTCTTCAAATGCAAGCCCGGTTACCTTAGATACGAATGCAGGATCGGCACCTTGAACTAACATTTTTTGCGCTATAACTTCTTGAGCTTCTTGACGACCTTCTTGACGACCTTTCTCAAGCCCCTTTTCAAGTCCCTCACTATGCCATATTTGGGCTAATGTCATTGCTTTTCCTCCTAGTTCTTCTGATAATTCATTATTGATAATTCTAGCAAACTCACTTGGATCATCCAAGCCTGCCGTATTACAAATGTATTTGAGTGTGCGGAAAATATACTCATCAGCATTTTGACCCATCAGCTCTCTAAGTAACGGCGCCAATCCTCTGATAAAGCGCACAAAATCTCTCGTAAAAATATGCTTTTGCACCAATTCCATGACACCCACCCACGTATGCTGCCTGAGCTCCTCATCAGGAATACGCCCTACATCCACCAATTGAAAGGGGTTCATAAAAATATTACGTGCCAATGGCTCCAAATCACCAAAAAGTTCAAAGACATCCGTAGTATGGCGATAAGGTTCTTGACCCGAATAAAATACTATAGGAACCACCAGTGGTAATTTTGAGCCAGGATTTTTTAACAATTCTCGGCGCATAATACTGATGCTATAGTGCAGCACACGAAATGCCATCATAGGGTCCGACTTTGATTGGTGTTCAACCAGGATCGTAATAAAGCCATTACCTTCTCCAAACGCTACTCTATAGAGTATGTCTGTCATTGTTTCTGACAAGTGTTCATCAATATGTTGGCTTGATTGAAGAGCTAGTGTCTCCCACTTAATGCTATTTAGTATTGTCTCAGGCAAGTGAGCCTGAAAAAAATCTTTAGCAATGCGTGGGTCTGACATGGACGCACGAAAATATTTATCATGCGGATTTGTAATTTTGTCCACTGCATTTCCTTATGTTGCTCTTAATTAACATCATTAGAAAACATAGTGAAAACATTAGGTGTTGTAAATACAGGACTAAAATTAGAGCAGCTACAAAAAACACAAATCCCTATAGTAAATCAGCTGCTTGAATCAAACCATGTATTGCCTACAGTGTAAGAAAGTTTTATGCTGCCTTTGCCCATAAACTTCTCCCATAAAATAAAGACCCCAAACACCTTTGCAACCAACACCCTTACATTGTTTTTATAATAACTGTTTTATTTAAATAGACCGTGTAAATTTATTTTTCCGTACAGTCTTTAAAATCCGTGGGTTAGTTTATACGTGTAGCTTGATGAAACATCAGGGCCCAATGGTTATGTTTACTTTTCCACAACGAACTGCGCAAAGAACACGTGACTTTCTTGCCAGATATATCCACCTCTCTAGCTTTATATGTCAATAAAATCACTTCCTCACTGATAATTTTAAATTCCACATCCGTCATTTTTATTTCATCTTTATTTGATTCGGATGCTTTCAATGTATCAAAATGATTAATAACCTGCTCTTTATTATATATATTTGCAGATCGCCCAATTTCAGAAAAGCTCTCGTCTATTAATTGACTTAAATCATCAAAAGAAAATTT
>JAJFJO010000316.1 GCA_021774015.1 Gammaproteobacteria bacterium | reverse complement strand
GTTACCATTAAGCCTGGCGAGTCCATCGCTAAAATATTTTCTAAATTACACATACCTTATAATGAGCTTGAGCAGATATTACAATTACAAACAGCTAAGCAATACCTAACAAAACTAAAGCCTAGGCAAAAATTATATTTTGATTTGAGTACCGCTTCCAATAAACGACATCACATCAACGAAATAAAAATACCAATATCCAGCTCAAAAACGCTATATATCACTAAAAAAGACGGGGGATTTATTGCTACTGCAGTCAGCAAACCGATGACCTCAGTACTAGAATTCAAATCGGGTGTGATTCATCACTCACTTGCTATTGCTGCCCACCGCGCCGGCTTAACTCATGGGCTATATTCAGAGCTGCTATCTATTTTTCAAGGCGATATCAATTATTCCCGCAGCTTAAGGTCCGGCGATCATTTCGCTATCCTATATAAAGAGTATTATGTCGATGGCAAGCAAGATCATCCTGGAAACATCGTCGCTGCTGACTTTACCAACCACGGCAAAACATATCGAGCCATTCGTTTTACCTACCCTGAAAATCACACAGCATACTACACACCTAAAGGAAAAGGCATCAAACCGTTATTTATTATTCCACCCGTTAAATACAAGTTTATTAGCAGCGGGTTCCAGTACCACCGCCTAGACCCAGTGACACACACCTATCGGCCTCATCTAGGCATCGACTACGCTGCAAACTACGGCACCCCCATTCGCTCTATTGGCGAAGGTAGGGTCATTTTTGCTAACAAACATGACGGGTATGGAAATGCCGCTGAGGTGCGTTATGGCTACAAATACAAAGCACTGTATGCACACATGGAACATATTGCTAAAGGTATCCACTCTGGCGAAATAGTAAAGCAAGGAGAAGTGCTAGGCTATGTCGGCAGCACGGGCTGGTCTACCGGCCCACACCTACATTTTGAAATATATGTCTATGGCATACCTCGCAACCCACTAAAAATGAAGTTCCCTAATGGCAAGCCGGTACCCAGATCGTATGAGGCTGCATTTTTACAACGCGCCAAATCGCTCGTTGCTAATTTAAATTTGCACGAACAAAGTGATCGTGCCTTCACTTCAACACGATAACAGATGAGTGCAAAACTATTTATTGGGTTAATGTCGGGAACAAGCGTTGATGCGATTGATGCAGTCATCGTTGATCTTTCAACAACGCCTCCTCAACTGATTGCAACCCACAGCCACGACATTCCATCTCCCTTAAAAAAAGACATTTTTGCATTAACTCAACCTGGCGAAAATGCCATTGTAAGAATGGGGCAAACAGATGCCGCGCTCGGAAAACTATTTGCGCAAGCATGTTTAGAATTATTAAATAAGGCTAACCTATCTGCAGCTGATATTTGCGCAATCGGCAGTCATGGACAAACGATACGCCACCACCCAAATGATACACTCGCTTTTACAACACAAATTGCTGACCCCAATGTGATTGCCGCACAAACAGGCATCACCACTGTTGCCGATTTTCGTCGTCGCGATGTAGCGCTCGGCGGGCAAGGCGCACCGTTAACACCGGCTTTTCATGAATACATATTACGAAGCGAGACTAAGAATCACTGGGTTTTAAATATCGGCGGGATTGCTAATGTAACGTTCTTGCCCATGGATTCGAATAAAAACATTATTGGCTTTGATACTGGGCCCGGCAATACATTAATGGATGCCTGGTATCGCAAGCATCATGACGGACAATTTGATTGCAATGGCGCATGGGCTGCTAGTGGTACGGTGAATGCTACATTATTAGAAAAATGCCTTAGCGATAATTATTTCCATAAAGCGCCACCCAAGAGCACTGGGCCTGATTATTTTAATATAGACTGGTTAGCTGCAAACGCTAGTAGTGATTCCATCATACCTGCTGACGTTCAAGCAACCTTATGTGCGCTTACTGCTCATAGTATTTCGCACTGCATCCAACAAGATAAACACTCACACGACTCCATTTGGGTGTGCGGTGGTGGTGCAAACAATGCATTTTTGATGCAACAATTATCTGAGCTAAATGCTGATTGCGATATTCAATCCACTGAAGCTATCAATATTCACCCCGACTGGATTGAGGCTTGTGCGTTTGCCTGGTTTGCCAAACAAACGTTAGAAAGGAAGCCAAGCAACTTACCTAGTGTGACCGGTGCTGCAAAAACAGCGGTTTTGGGTGGGGTGTATTATTCTTAAGGGTTAGCACCGCGTGCCGCACTTGCCGCCGCCGATACGCCAGCATCGTCGCTGTGCTCCAGATCAAGTCGAGAATACATGAACAATAGAATCGAGCAAATTCATCTGAATATGTTAAGTCACATTATAAAATTATGAAAATTCTTAAGAATCTATTTAATGTATTTGTGTTTTACACAGTGCTCGAAGAAATAACGGGCATATGTTCATTTTGACATAGCACGCAAGCTGATTTGTTTTATTCATCATCAGAAGAGCTAGCCAAACTAAGAGAAGGAGCAGAAGATGCACCAGATTCACCATGATCACGTACATCAGTAGACTTACCTACAGCATCGGCAACTAGGTCTGCTTCAATAGTTTGCTTTGGTCCTGTACTAACAAAGAATCTCGAGCTCTTCCTATTAGCTATGAGCATTTGATCTGTCAAACCTTCTTCACCAAAATCTACTTTTCGCTTTCTTTCACTTGTAGGATCTCCAGCTACAGTTGACGCTGCTGCAGCACCAGCACCAGCACCAGCATGCTTATTAGCAGTAAACACACTTGTCACACACATCAACTCATTCGTTCCTTCGATGTAACCTGTATATTTTTTTCTAGAGACTCTAGCAGCCCCTTCACCAGGCAATATGTCCAACCGAGTCTGCCATCCAGTGAGACAAGCAGTTACATCAAAGGTCATTGCTAATTGACGGTCTTTAGGAATTTTCATTTTCAATAATAATGACTTAGATGGACACTTGGTGTTTCCCAAGACAGCCTCTGAAAGGGTATTGTCAGCTGCTAACAGTGCTTGTGTCAGAATGTAATCATCCAACTCATCAGAATTAATCGCTTCAAAATACTTTAACGTATTATTTTTCCTAATCAAATTTTGAATTTTTCTATTGATTTCAGCACGCACCTCATCATCCATTGCAAAGCCATCAGATGTAGTACAGGTATTTAATACAAACCGCTCAAGAAATTTTGCACTGCCCATTTTTTCAGTGAGTACAGTTAACTGCTCAGTTGTTAGCAGGGGAACAATCTTACCGTAACCAAAGCTCTGCAACTCTAGTGCAACAAAGTGTGGTATTTCAAATAACTCATCCAGAAATGTCGAAAAACCTCGCATATTTCTTGGAAAGCTAACTTGAGCCAATGTTAGTTTGGTAATCGGATAATGGGGAACTCCTTGATCATCAGCAAATCCATCACGTATCGCTGCAAGAATTTGGGATAGGTTTCTTGTTGCAAGCACCTGACCATCTTCAAATTTAGATCTGTGTGACCTGCTTGTCGCACCATAAGCATCCTCCAATTGAGCTTGACCATGAAACACATCCGACCGCGCTTCAGGATCAACCCCTATATACAAGTGGCCTTTTACTAACTCTGCTTGAACGCATTCTTCCAAAATATTCATTCTAATCTCCTTTTAGCTTTTAATTTGCAGTATTATTCTATAAAATTTTGCTTACTTAATTCAACCCGTCAAATCTGGTTCAGGCTAAATTTTGACAAAATAATCACGCGCATAGTGCTGAAACTTTTGTATATTAACTCCTCTCACGGTAGGACTATCGAGATATCGCTCTAAATAATCCGTCATCAGCTCATCAACAACTTTCTTATGAATTAACGAAGCATTACGAAAATATAACTGACCTTTTTTACGAACAGCAAACCCTAAATGCGAGACATTTAAATTAGTTCCAATTTCTTCTTTTAACTGCCAGTTTGGACGGACAATTTCAATAATCGCCATCCCCGGAATTCGATTCAATAACGATTGACCCTCACCCCCAAGCAAACACTCAATCGGAATATAAGGCAGCTCACTTCTTTGCACTTCAAATACCCCACCACCCTTCTGTAATTTTTCTAATAAACCATTTTGATCATTAGCATCAAGTTTTTTCAATAATTTAATATCTGCATTTGTTTTATGTGCAAACCAATTCGCTTTATCAATATCAGCTACGGCAATTTTGCAAATGCCATTACCAATCAATTCTGTCACATCTTCGATAATGCCCAGCGCAGCATTATGCACATTCCAATCTATATTCATAAAATGATGACGATTAAAATACGTATGATCACCGTTGAGATAGTTAACGCGCCTCATATTTTCAGTAAAATCTTTAACATCATCAGAAAATGCCAACGCCAATACAGTATTTACATACGTCAGGCAATCAAATACGTCAAATCGATACGGCGGATTTTGATCGAACACACCAAACACACCCTCACCCAAAGGCGCATTTTGATACGGGCACTCAAGAAATAACTCACTCGCAACAAAAAGACGTTGTTGCAGATCAATAAGCAGCGATAGTTCAGGTTTCAACAAAAGCTCTGCCACCTGCTGATCAAGATCGTTCATATTATAGGGTGTTACTATCGTTATTGAATCGTTCATCCCGCCACCACATTTGCATATCACTGTTAAAAATTATACCCTGATACACTTAAGAAAGCATGGTAAGTCTGAATGATCAAACTTGAAAATGTCAGTAAGAGCTACAATAACCAGGATTTTATTGTGAATTCTGTTTCGCTTCATGTCCCCACAGGAAAAACTCTCGTCTTACTCGGCTCTTCTGGTAGCGGCAAAACCACGCTCTTAAAAATGATCAACCGCCTGATAAAACCCACCAGCGGTGAAATCCTCATCAATAGCACGAATATTAAGCAGATACCCAACACACAACTGCGTCGCTCAATCGGTTACGTCTTCCAGGGTATTGGCTTATTTCCGCATATGACGATTGAGCGCAATGTGAGTATTGGCCTGGAACTCCTTGGTGAGAAAAAATCAGTTCGGCGACAGCGTGCATATGAATTGTTAGAATCGGTTCATTTAGATCCCAGTTCTTTTGCTAATCGCTACCCTGACGAGCTATCTGGTGGACAACAACAACGTGTCGGTGTGGCGCGCGCCCTGGCATCTGACCCAGACTGCCTCCTCATGGACGAACCTTTCGGTGCGCTTGACGCCATTTCGCGCGACACATTGCAAAATGAGATCTTAGAACTCAATGAAAAACTCAACAAAACAATCGTTTTTGTCACACACGATATTAATGAGGCATTTAAGCTTGCTGATATTATCGGCATCATGCACAAAGGAATGTTACAACAACTAGGAACCCCAGAGCAAATTCGAACCAACCCACAAACACCTTTTGTCGATACCCTACTAGAAACATTCCATCAACAACAAATGGACTCTGCTGAATAAATGAATTCTTTTATATCATTTGTTATTACTCATTTTCATAGCTTAATAATTCAACTATTAAGGCATATTTATTTATCACTATCATCAACACTGCTAGCAATTTTGATTGGAGTCCCCCTTGGCATTCTCATTACGCGCCATAAGAAAATTAGGGATAGCGTGCTCGGCATCGTTAATGTATTTCAAACCATTCCCAGCCTTGCACTACTCGCATTTTTGGTTCCTATACTAGGAATCGGCATCAAGCCCACTATCGTGACTCTCACCATTTACGCTCTGCTACCCATCACACGAAACACATTTACCGGTCTACATGGTGTGAATACAGACATCTTAGAAGCTGCAAACGGCATCGGGTTTACAAAGCTCCAACGGCTATGCAAAGTAGAGTTACCTCTCGCACTACCCGTTATGTTTGCTGGCATTAGAACCGCAACCGCTATGACAATCGGCATCACAACTATTGCTGCTTTTATTGGTGCTGGCGGCCTAGGTGATTTCATTACACAAGGGCTCGCTCTGGATGATAACAACTTAATCCTACTTGGTGCCATACCAACAGCACTGCTTGCTTTAGCTGTTGATTATATTTTAGCACAAACCGGCAAAGCATTAACCAAACGTCAGCGCCAAACCATACGCTTTAAAAATAGCAAACTCGTCATTTTAGCTTTAATTTTAGCGCTAGGGTTTGGGTTCAGCGCTAAAACAATTTACCAATCTATTACACAAAAAAACAATACGGTTAATATCGCTTCTAAAAACTTCACCGAACAGTTTATTCTTGCCAACATAATGGCAGACCTTATTCGCAATAAAACACATCTACGTGTCAATTTAAAATTAAATCTTGGCGCAACCGATATTATTCAGCAAGCATTACTGGAAGGCTCTGTTGATATGTACCCCGAATATACGGGCACTGCCTATATGACTGTATTGCACCAACAGAAACTATTATCAGCGAAAGCAACTTACCATTTTGTGAAAAGAACGTATGAAGAAAAATTTAATTTAATCTGGTTAAAACCACTAGGTTTCAACAATTCACAAACACTCGCCGTTACTAGCAATTTCGCGCAACAACATCGACTTAAGACGCTTAGTGATTTAAGCACTATTGCACCACGCCTAACCGTAGCGGGCCCCGCAGAATTTCTTAAACGGCCCGATGCGTTCCCGCGCTTCGCACAAATTTATGGCCTTAAGTTCAAAGAAATTTTACAAATGCAGCCCGATTTGTTATTTCGCGCTATTAACAACAACACCGTCGACGTAATAGAGGTCTTTACCACCGATGCACGTATATTGTCATACAAACTCAAAGCCTTAACGGATGACAAGCATGCTTTCCCATCCTACGATGCCGCCATTGTCATACGCGCAGCAACATTGAAAAAACACCCCAACATACAAGCAGCACTCACGCCCATGCACAATCTACTGAATAACCATACAATGCAAATGCTTAACTACAAAGTCAGCGTGTTAAAACAAAGCCCAGCAAAAGTCGCACATGACTTTTTAATGCAGCGTGGTTTATTGTCGCCTGTTAAAAAGTAGCTTGGGCTATTTTGACTCCAAACTACCACAACACCACATTATTCGTACGAATAATGTGGTAATCTCCACGTTTTCCGCACGAATAGCTAGAAAATGCAGTTAAGCGCGCTTTCTAGGTTTAATTACATCACCAGGTCCATATTCTCCAAAAAATCTGACTGCGCGACCGTTTCAACTAGCTTCGCCTTCGTGTCACAACGCATTTTCATCCTCATGTTTTTTACATAAAACTCTACCGTGCGCGTAGATAAGCGCAACTCCCGCGCCACATTAGCCAGCGTATATCCCCGCAACAAAAGCAGCATGCATTCCGCTTCTCTTTGAGTAAAATAAATATCGGAATATCGGTCGCCCAATGTGTACATCTTATTCTCATGACTCGCTGCCATTTTTCGTGGTTTCCTTTTTTTCGTCTCAACCTTCCGTTGACGAAGATTGGTAAAAACAAACTGTGTCGACTGGTTATGTTTATTCATCACCTCGTGTAACACCGCCTCCCAATAAGTCATTATCACCTCCTGTTATTTGCTCTTTTGCAAATACGTTATTTAATCCTGCGACTCGATACGGTATGATTACACACAAATGTATCGACCTTTTGAAACATTAATGCACCAGAACATTAATGTTCTGATAAGTTAAAACATTAAAACTTCATTGTCAACAGGCAAGGCGCGATTATGAGCACACAAGCCACTACCAATAACCAGTTGAAGCTTAGAGATATTCTGCATCTTCTCATTAGCAATCGGCAGGTAAAAAGCGGGTCTGATCTAGCAAGGCAGCTAGACCTGCCGCCGCCCACCATTAATCGTATTCTATCCGGTCACGTATTAGACCCGCGTGCCTCTACACTGACTCTACTAGCAGATTACTTTGGTGTTACCATCGACCAACTCCTCGGCAAAGCCACCCTGCCATCGGACATACAAGGAATTAGCGCCCCACTAAAGCCCTCCATCGCAATTCCCATCATCTCAACCGACCTCACTACGAATTTACAAACCTCTCTCAGTGAGGTAAAAGAATGGTTTAGATGGACGACTGAGAAACCGTCACACAGCAGTGACGTGTTTGCTGTCCAGGTATCGCACCGACAGTGTGAACCCGTATTTCAAAAAGGTAGCTTGCTAGTGATTAACCCAACTCTACAACCACAAGAGCATGACTTTGTTGCCGTGCAATTTGAACAAGACAATCACATTAGCATTCGCAAGTATAAGCAAGACGGTCGTGAGAGTTATTTTTACCCCTTGCAGCCCGAGCATAAAGTCATCGCTGCCAATGATATCGCTCATACTATGTTGGGCGTTGTTATTGAGGCGCATATAAATTTGGCCAGACAATGAAGCTAGCAGAAAAAACATTAAGTCTACACACATTCAAGCGTGCTTTGTCAGGAGTTTTGCCGCAAAAAAATAACCCCTACCTGATAAAGGTGCTCAATACCTTTGTTGATGAAAGCACACAAAGACTAATGGTGAAATTTAAATATACTGACAATCGTATTGGTGGTGTTGAAGAGGTTAATGCCTTCATCAACTCACCACTGATTTATTTCGTGCACCCAAGACAATTGTTTTTATTAGGTAATGACTTTAACGACGCCACCTTGCAACGCCTAGAATCCAAACCACGCAACAATGTATTACAACGCTTCAAAAGGATATTTTACCGCTCATGAGAACCTTCGACCCAGATGCGATCAAACTTGAATTTAAGTATTATCACGTCATCGCGATTTTATTTATCACCTGTTTTATTGTTAGCAATATTCTTTCAATAAAAGTATTTGCTATTGATCACATAATGCTGCCCGCAGGCATCATCACCTTTCCTATTTCATATGTATTTAGCGATATTTTAACCGAAGTTTATGGCTTTCAACGCGCACGACAATTGGTATGGCTAGCGATCACCTGCAACTTACTATTAATCGGCTTTGCGTATATTGCTATTGCCCTACCTGTTGCTCCCGGCTGGGGCCACCAACAAGCGGCTTTGAAAGAAGTGTTCGGCATAGAACCGCGCATGGTACTTGCATCATCGGTAGCTTATTTTGTCGGCGATTTAATTAATTGCGGCATATTAGCAAAACTGAAGCTCATTCATCAAAATCGTTTTATGTGGCTAAGATTTATAAGCTCAACCGCAATCGGCGCTATATTCGATACCTTATTATTTTGTGTCATCGCATTTTCTTTGATACTGCCATTCAAAACATTGCTGTGGCTAGCACTATGTCAGTATATATTTAAATTTGTGTATGAGTGTATCATGATGCCATTCTCTGTTCGTGTGAGCGAGTGGTTGAAGCATCAAGAACAAACAGATATTTATGACTTTGGCACCACCTTCTCACCGTTGCATTTTAATATTAATTATAAGCGTGATAACAATCGTTATAGTAAGCAATAGCAATCTATGTGGATTCAAGTATTGATTGCAGTTCTCGCAGCCATGTTTGCACGCGCTGTTGATTAACACCCAGATCAGAATGCCCATATTTCGAATGGCTATAAATAGCTAAAGTAGAGTGATCCTCATCAACCGAAATAAAGTCTACCGTTATAAAATCCGGAAAATGAAACACGCGTGATAATTGTATATAGCGCTCTTGCCTACCATTTTGAAAAGCAGCTAATAACGTCACACGCAGCTGTTGCGCAACCATTGTATTCCATGCCGTTTTAAGCGCAGCAACAGAAACGTCATAGGTAATACTCATTGCATCAGTCTTAGCACGACAATAGTCTTTCGGGCACACTAAATACTTATTAGGCGGCAGGGGCAATTCTAAGGTTTTAAAATTAAGCTCACTCAGTTTCATTTTATCAGTATCAGGCGTCAGAATAGAGCGAACAGCAAACACCCCCAAGACCACAAATATCAGTACAATTAATAACATTTTCATACCCATCATCCCATAGTTCAACTAACAGATGAAATCCATCTAAATCAATATATTATAAGATTCACGCAAACGCTAGAATTATATATCCAACAGGGTAAGCAGTCACATTTTCAGCATAGTCACCTATAATTACCACATAGGTATAGTTATGTTTGGAGCTTTATTATGAACACGATCCTGCTTTCCATTGTCACTGCTGCAATTGGCTTAGCAATTTCATCTGCATCCATCGCCGACATAAAAAATCCTTGCCCAAACCCAGGGAAAAACAACATGGGTAACTGTGTTATAGCTGGCTATACTGGCCCAGAATCAGGCTGTTCAGACAAAGCCAGCAATTTTAATAACTTAATCGCATCACCAACAAGCAGCGGGTGTGACAAACTCATTACTGTTAGTATTGCAAACCCAAACCAACCCGGCAGTTTTGATTACAGCATTAAATCCGAAGATGGCAAAAGCTCTTGCACTGTGCAATTTACCTGGGACCCTAAAAAACCCACAACACTTCAGCACGCAATAACAAACAAACCAGAAGGCGGCCGAATTTGTAAGGTTTGCAAGCAAGAAGGGTTTATTTTTTCTGTGAACTTAGTGAGTGATACTACCGATCCTTGCGACTAGAAAATATTCACTTTCAAGTAAATCTTCCAGCCCATTAATTTATATTTTTTGGGCCGCTTCTTAGCATTGCAATACTAAAAAATGGTTTGAAATATCAACGTGTATTCCGACTGCTCTACTAGCCGGCTAAAAACTTAATCTCTGGAGCGGGGAGATTCGTCTAATGCTTGCTAGACAAATTTGTCTAATGGCCACTAGACAAATTTGTCTAGCGGGCCTATACTTTCAGAACACACTTGCAGGAAGGTCAATAATTATGAATTACATCAATGAGTTACACAATTCATTTCGTTTAGATAAAGACAACTTTAACACTCTTGACCCCCACCTTAAGGCGCTAGCGCAGCTAAAATATCAGTATAGCCCAGACTGGTGGACTGAGCTCAATCTACACACTCCTGGTATTTATATCCTCACCGGTGGACGACAAATTGGAAAATCCACCTCATGCAAGCTACTCATTCAACACTGCTTATCACAAAATATCCTTCCTGCTAATCAAATTGCATACCTTTCCTGTGATGAAATCTTCGATGCAAAAACGTTTGGACAAACACTTCGAGCAATCATCAATAGCTTTAAGGGACAACTTTTTCTTATGATCATCGATGAAGTGACTTATGTTAAAGAGTGGGACCGCGTTATTAAAGCATTAGCCGATGAAGGTGCTTTTAGCAACGGTGCCTGCGTACTGACTGGCTCAGATACCCTTATCCTAAAAGAAGCAGCCATGCGATTTCCAGGAAGGCGCGGGAATGCAAAGCAAGTTGATTTTCATTTGTATCCACTAGCCTTTGCCGATTATGTCAATCTGATTGCACCGAATGATAAACACAATTCTGCTCAATTAGCATTACGACTTAATGACTATCTACAATGTGGCGGTTATTTGCGAGCTATCAATGATCTTGCTATGCATGGATCTATTAGCGAATCCACTTACATGACTTATGAGCAGTGGATTCGCGGTGACTTCTTAAGCCGCAACAAAAATGAAGAATACTTGCTACTCGTGCTTCGCGCACTACTTACTGTTGGCGTATCACAGGTTTCATTTTCTGCTCTAACTCAAAAAATCGGTTTGATCAGTAAAGAAACCTGTATTGATTATTGTCGGCTATTAGAGCGTATGGATATATTATTTAACTTACAAGCTTATGATCAAAACAAAAAACAAGGCTTTCCACGCAAAAACCGCAAATTTCATTTGTTTGACCCCTTTATATTCCACACCATTAGTCGCTGGTTACAAAGAGATGGGCTAATGAACTACGGTGAAAGTGAACCAACCATCGTCGAGGCATGTGTTGCAAGCCATTGTTATCGTAAAGACAAAACATATTACTTCAAAGGTCAGGGTGAAGTTGATGTAATTTGGTTACACGATAATAGAACACAAGCAATTGCAGTTAAATGGGCCTCTCAACTGAGACCTAATGATTTAAAAATGCTGTCTAATTTCAAAGATCGAGTTATCCTAACAAAACACACAACCAAAGGTAAGTTTGATCATACTGACAGTATTTCAGTTGCAGATTTTCTTTATAACTTGCGTTAACAAAAAAACAC
>JAJFJO010000315.1 GCA_021774015.1 Gammaproteobacteria bacterium | reverse complement strand
TATTGCAGATAAGCATCGCATTGTGTAAAGCGAGAGCGGCGCTCTGTTTTATTGATATTGTCCGCTAGTACATATTCACGAACATTCTCGCGTGCGTCTGCAATCACTTTTAGTGAATCTTGCCGGTCTTGAATTGCGTTTTGTGCGCGCTTAACTAATTGCTGTTGTTGTTGTGAACTGGTTTTGTTTAACAGCATTGTTATTGTTTTTTCATCTGGGCTTGAGTTAACCCAGGGTGCTTGATTAAGTAGTGACTGTAAAAACCGAACTCGTTGAGCACATTCTACTGGCGTATTAGCAGAGGTGGCATAGGCTTCTAAGCTGCTTTCTAATGATTGATTGGCGGCGACGGCCGCTTGTAGTTTTTTTTGCTCATTTGCCGCACGGGTAATGTTTGGCTGCACCATTGTCAGGCGTAACGTTCCTACTTTGTGACGGCATAAGTAAGTTAGGCGTGCGACTGCCTGAGCGCCATTCAGTTTGTCATAGTGACGTGAGACTGAGGTGAGGCTTAAATCTAAAGCTCTCTCAAGCCGTGCTAGCATGACGCCGTAATTGCGAATAAAGACTTTGAGGTGAGCGAAGTACGCTAGTTCTTTAATGTCTCGTGGCCCCAACAAGAAGTATTGGAATGCCTCTTCAATTGTTGCCTCAGTATCTTTGGTGCCATCATTGGTGGTTAGAAAGGCGTCTTCTAGTTGTTTTGCTAGGCTGTTTCGATCGCCTTGGTATGATGTGATATCTGTGTCCAGGGCTGCGCCCAATGCTATCGAGTCGGCAAAATGATCACGTAAATAATTAGCCCAAGCATCATCGGTTTGATGTTTTAATGAGGTGGCGTATTTGAGTCGTGCGGGGCTTTTGCTGCCGAACGCTGCTTTCATTATCTGAGTATGTTTTTTTCTGATGGCTTTTTTTATATCGCCAGGACGTTGCTTTTCTTTACGTTTTTTTGTATTGGCTTCAGGTGGTGCTTGTTTGGCGGCTGCTTGCTCAAACGCGTGTAATATTTTTTCGCATTGTAGCTGTGAATATAGTTCATCGCCAATATCCTGCGCGCTAGCGAAATCGTTTTGTTCAGCGATGTGGACAAATAAATCTTGGTTAGCTTTAACAAATTCTGGGGGGAAGCGATTGTCTGTTGCGCTGCTGATTGCGGCTTTTGCATTTCTTTTCCAGGTAATGCCAATACTTGTTAGTTTGCGACTTAAATAAGTGGCAATGGTGTGTGCCCAGGCGCCAAAAAACGGAAAGGCAGAAATAGCTTTGCGTGGTGCAAGTTGCAGCGTGGCTGGGTCAATCTGCGGGCGGTGGTACAATAAACGATTGCGGTTGGTGTCTATTATCTTTTTGGTTTCTGTGTGTACTTCGCTGCGCCATTTGAGCAATTCACGGAAAGGGGCAAGTTCCTCATATACTTGTGTCAGCATATATTTTTTAATTGTATATCGTTGTCCATCTTGTCGTGCAATGATTGCAGGGCTCCAAAACCAGCGATGCCATTTTTCTGCGCTCCACGCTTGTTTTTTGTTATTGTCTGCATCCCAGTTTGATATTTTCGCTAATAGTAATGGCATGTTGTTGAGCAAGTCTTCAAGGCCTGCTTGACGAGAGGTATCATCCATCTGTTGCAGGAAAAGTGCGCGGATGAAGGCGAAGATTTTTTCCATGCCTTTGCTTAATTCTGTTTGGTTGTTGGCTGGGGCATTGCTTGTCTGCAAGACGTCTAAGCCCGCCCTTTGATTGCATTCACCTAGTAATGTTTCTAACTGTGTTTTCAAACCGCTTATTTGTCGACTCTTGAGCCATTTCTCAAATGGCGTGCCAGTTAAAAACTTCATGTGAGCGGCGTATACTCGTTTTTGTCGTTCTGGTAGGTTGGCCTTTTTGCCATGATAAAGGTGATAACCGTCTTCGACGGTAATAATGAGATCTGCCACTAGCCCGGCATAGAAACTCCAGGGGTAGTCGGCCGCGTTTGCGTTAAAGCGTGCTTTGAGCCTTGTTATCTGCTCTGCGTTTGAGGGCCCAGTTCGCTGTTTCTTTTTTTCTTTTCTGATTTTTGCATGAGAAAAAGGCAGGGTGTTTTCTGGGTTGCCTGATAAAGCACCGCCAAGTCCAGTGATCTGGTCATTTGCTGAGAGGGCCATAATTCGTCGCCTTTTCAAGTAATAGTGTTAGGGCCAGGTTAGCATGCGCATATTAAAGAAATATTAAATTACAGGGTATTTATTTACTAATGCTCAGCAGTTTGCTTCGAGGTGTTTTTACTTTACTTTGAGTGGGTTGACTACCGTAGTAGTGCTGGGTACGGAGGCGGCGCATGAGGTCTGCCGCATGCCAAGTGAAGTATAGTAGTTTAGGCGCTGGTCACTTGCTGACCTGCGTTTTGGTACGGAAATCGATGTAGCGTATTCTCTGTATCGAGATGGTTTTGGATTTGGCCTTGTGTCAGTGAAAGCCTGCATCATTGGCACTATCTTTGTGATGGGCGCTTTATTGCGAAATGATGGGAATGTTGGCAGCGATCGGGTGAGCTTAACCCCGCTAAGTGCTTTTATGGCCGCTTCCATTTTGGTTAAGTCCATTTTTATAAGTTGTCTGACTTTTATTGCAAGTGTCTTTGATTCTTCTGCAAGTTGGTAGGTTGTGAATCTGGTTTCATAATCTTCAATATATCCATTGATGGCAGTTTTAGCCCCTTCAAATTTTTCACGGCACTCCTTTCGAGGCAGCTTTTTAGCTTCATATAATTGATAGGGTTGCAGAACATCAGTGATAATGATGCGCCAACATTTCAGTGTGAGCTCGCGCAAATCAACAAAGGCTAAAAAAACATCCGTTTTTTCGTCGCGATTCTCACTGTTGTTTTGCTTTTTTCTCATAGCGGTCAGCTGGTTTGAAAACGAAGTATCAATGGCGCGCCAAGCTTTGCTAAGTGCTGTATTGCTTGCGTCAACGGGCCCGGGTAGTCTAATGGTTTCTGGGAAGCTAAATGAGAATGTGGTTCTGTCAAAGACTGCAAATACTTTAAAATTGTGTAAATATTCTAACCCTGCTGGATTTGCTAGATTTTCATGGAGATGGCGGCTAAATTCAGAATGCTCCAGCTCATTTTTTTTAAGGATATTATCTAGCGCCTGCTTATCACTATTGCTAATAGGAATGGTCATCACTTGTTGTTGCAATAAAAACCAAGCCGCCATGCAGCCGTTTGCTTTTGCAATGCTTGTGATCGTCTCATGCAGTGACATAGACGCATTTCCTAA
>JAJFJO010000314.1 GCA_021774015.1 Gammaproteobacteria bacterium | reverse complement strand
TCGATTGCTGAAAGAGAGAATTATCTTTTTGGTAGGGCCGATTGAAGAGCAGATGGCTAATTTGGTTGTTGCTCAATTGCTGTTTTTGGAGGCGGACAATCCTAATAAGGACATCTCCATATACATCAATTCACCCGGGGGTGTCGTGTCAGCAGCACTGGCTATTTATGACACTATGAACTTTATTAAGCCTGATGTGGCGACTTTATGCATTGGGCAAGCTGCTAGCGCAGGCGCTTTGTTATTAACCTGTGGGGCTAAAGGCAAGAGAGCTTGCCTACCTAACTCCACTGTGATGATTCATCAGGTGTTAGGCGGCTATCAGGGGCAGGGTACGGATATCCAGATTCATGCTCAAGAGACGAAGCGTATTGGGGACGCTTTGACGAAAATTATTGCAGAAAAATCTGGTCAGAGTTTTGAGCAGGTGGAAAAAGACACCAACCGCGATAATTTCATGACCCCTGAAGATGCTAAAGACTATGGTCTAATTGACCAAATTTTTGAGCATCGAGAGTAACTGTTTAATTTGCCCGTGGCGCTTCATGCGCCACGGTGTTCTAATTCTGTGCAACTCAATCTAACTGCATAATAATTAACCGAAAATTCTACTACTCGAAACTTTCCTATAATGATAGTATTGAAGTTTGATTATTGGGCCCTATATAGGGTTGCTCGGTAATGGTGTGAGACATAAGGGATTGATCGAACTAAGGGCAGAAATGCAGAACTATTCGACTGAGGTAGTAGGTTAATGAGCGAGAATAAGAATCAGACCCTATATTGTTCTTTCTGCGGGAAGAGCCAGCATGAGGTGCGTAAACTGATAGCAGGACCTTCTGTATTCGTGTGTAATGAATGCGTTGAGCTGTGTAATGAAATTATACGTGAGGAAGACCTCACCCAAACCGTTGGTGAAGGGCAAAGCAAATTGCCTAATCCCCAAGAAATTCATCAGCAGCTTGATGACTATGTTATTGGGCAAGATTTCTCAAAAAAAGTGCTGTCTGTTGCGGTGTACAATCACTATAAACGCCTTGCTCATAAGGGCAAAACTGACGATGTTGAATTGGCTAAAAGTAATATCTTACTGATTGGCCCCACAGGTTCAGGTAAAACACTATTGGCGCAAACACTTGCGCGAATTTTGGATGTTCCTTTTGCTATTGCAGATGCCACCACATTAACAGAAGCAGGTTATGTGGGTGAAGACGTTGAGAATATCGTGCAAAAATTATTACAAAAATGTAATTACGACGTTGAGAAAGCGCAGTCAGGTATTATTTATATTGATGAAATCGATAAAATTGCACGTAAATCAGATAGCCCGTCACTCACTCGAGATGTGTCAGGTGAA
The DNA here is from genome assembly GCA_021774015.1 of Gammaproteobacteria bacterium. Classification (GTDB taxonomy): domain Bacteria; phylum Pseudomonadota; class Gammaproteobacteria; order Coxiellales; family Coxiellaceae; genus JAJFJO01. Next base: position 8,801 of record JAJFJO010000314.1, on the reverse strand, counting down.
GGTGTGCAGCAAGCACTATTGAAATTGATTGAAGGAACTGTTGCGGCTATTCCTCCACAAGGGGGGCGCAAACATCCACAACAAGAATATATTCATGTAGATACATCCAGCATCCTATTTATCTGTGGTGGTGCCTTTGCAGATTTACATAAAATCATTCAGCAACGAACAGAAAAAGGTGGTATTGGGTTCTCTGCAGAAGTGAAAGCGATTGATAGTGGCGGTGCTGCTACAGGAGAACTGCTGCAAAAAGTAGAGCCTGAAGATACGATTAAGTTTGGTTTAATCCCAGAGTTCATTGGCCGTTTACCTGTTATTGCCGTGCTTGAGGAATTGGACGAAGATGCTCTTGTAAAAATTCTTATGGAGCCTAAGAATGCGCTAACCAAGCAGTATAAGAAATTATTTGAACTGGAAGGCGTCGAAATGGATTTTCGTATTGAAGCACTGCGTGAAATTGCAAAGCAAGCTATCAAGCGTAAATCAGGTGCTCGAGGTTTACGTTCTATTGTCGAACATACGCTATTAGATCTTATGTATGAATTGCCGTCGATGGCTGGCTTACAGAAAGTTATTATTGATGCGTCTGTCATTAAGGGCGAGAGTAAACCTTTGTATATTTATGAAGGTGATAAAAAAAATCGAACCGGATCTGAATAATAATTGGTAAATAGAATTTTCTAATTAAAAGGGGTAGTAAACAATGAGTGCAGAAAAGAAAAACGAAACGCTTGTATTACCTTTGTTGCCTCTCCGTGATGTTGTGATTTTCCCTCACATGGTGATTCCACTTTTTGTTGGGCGAGAAGAATCTATCAAAGCGCTTGAAGAAGCGATGGAGAAAGAAAAACAAATTTTCTTGATTGCACAAAAAGACGCGCAAATTGATATCCCTAAAGAAAAAGATATTTATGATATTGGAACAATTTCTACCATATTACAATTGTTGCGATTACCCGATGGCACAGTAAAAGTGTTGGTGGAAGGCTCCCAGCGGGCAACCATGCTGAAGATGACAAAGAAGAAAAGTTTTTTCGCGGCTGAAGTCGAGATATTAGCGGAAACTGCTGCTGTCGTAGAGTCTGAAGTTCAAGCTATAATGCGTTCTTTATTGCAACAATTTGAAGAATTGGTTAAAGCAAACAAAAAGATCCCACCTGAAATTTTAACCTCTCTGAGCTCAACAGAAGAGCCGGGCCGTTTAGCGGATAGTATTGCAGCGCATATGTCAGTGAAGATTGATTCAAGACAAAGCATTTTAGAAAAAGGTGATGTGCGTGAGCGGTTAGAGTTGTTGCAAGATTTGTTGGCGCAAGAGTTGGAGCTTATTGAAGTTGAAAGACGGGTGCAAGGGCGAGTTAAGCAACAGGTTGAAAAAAGTCAGCGCCAATATTATTTAAGTGAAAAAATAAAAGCAATACAGCAAGAACTAGGTGATATGGATGAAACGGGCTCTGGGTATGATGAGCTTAAGCAGCTGCAAAACTCAATTGAAAAAGCAGGCATGCCTAAAGAAGCTAAAGAAAAGGCAGAGGCAGAGCTGGCCAAATTGAAGTTAATGCCGCCGATGTCTGCAGAGGCAACGGTTAGCCGTAACTACCTTGAGACGTTGCTGTCAGTGCCTTGGAAAAAGCGTGACAAGGTGAATAAAGATATTAATCAAGCAGAGCAAGTGTTGGAAGCCGATCATTATGGCTTGAAAGAAGTTAAAGAAAGAATTTTAGAATACTTGGCTGTGCAGCAACGTGTTAAAAAACTCAAAGGACCTATTTTATGTTTAGTTGGACCGCCGGGTGTGGGTAAAACCTCTTTGGGTCAATCTATTGCTAATGCAACGGGTCGTACTTTTGCACGTATTTCCTTAGGGGGTGTGCGTGATGAGGCGGAAATTCGTGGTCACCGTCGTACTTACATTGGTGCTATGCCGGGTAAAGTGATTCAGAAGATGATTAAGAGCAAAGTGCGTAATCCTTTGTTCATGCTGGATGAAGTGGATAAAATGGCGATGGATTTTCGTGGTGATCCGGCGTCTGCATTGTTAGAAGTTTTGGATCCAGAGCAAAATAATGCGTTTAATGATCATTATCTTGAGGTGGATTATGATTTGTCGGATGTGATGTTTATTGCTACTGCTAATTCAATGAATATTCCGGCACCTTTGCTAGATCGTATGGAGGTTATTCGTCTTGCGGGCTATACAGAAAATGAAAAATTAAACATTGCACAACGTTATCTGGTTCCTCGCCAAGAAGAAGCTAATGGGCTAGAAGAAAAAGAAATTAAGATTACGGATGGTGCTATACGCGAAATAATTCGTAGCTATACACGTGAAGCAGGTGTGCGTAATTTGGAGCGTGAAATTGCTAAGATGTGCAGGAAAGTGGTTAAGCAAATTTTGTCGGAAGAAAAAGACCAGAAGTTTGTTATTAACAGGCGCAATTTAGAAAAATATTTAGGCGTTAAGCGTCATCGTTTTGGTTTGGCTGAAGAGAGTGATCAAGTGGGTCAAGTCACAGGCTTGGCGTGGACGGAAGTTGGTGGCGAATTATTAACGATTGAATCACAGGTTGTGCCGGGTAAAGGAAAATTAACTCATACCGGTAGTTTAGGTGATGTGATGCAAGAGTCTATCCAGGCAGCTATGACAGTAGTACGCAGTCGCACAGAGGCGTTAACCTTAGATGCTAGTTATTTCCAAGATAATGATTTCCATATCCATGTGCCAGAAGGCGCAACGCCCAAAGATGGTCCTAGTGCGGGTGTCGGGATGTGCACTGCATTGGTGTCTGCGATTACTTCAATTCCAGTGCGTTGCGATGTGGCGATGACGGGAGAAATTACTTTGCGTGGTGAAGTGCTTCCTATTGGTGGATTGAAAGAAAAATTATTGGCAGCCGTTCGCGGTGGTATTAAAGATGTGATTATTCCAGAAGATAATAAGCGTGACTTAAAAGAAATTCCTGCTGAGGTGATGCAGAACTTGAGCATTCACCCAGTAAAATGGATTGATCAAGTATGGGAGCTGGCGCTACAGAGCATGCCATTTTCTCTAGAAGACAATAAAAAAGAAGATAAAACAGTGCTGCCGGTGAGCAAGAAGAAACGCCCACCGAAAGAACAAAGAACCCACTAGTACTCTATTTTACTGATTGGGATGTTAGACCGGTAATGCCAGTGAAATGGAGTATTAAGAACGTATGTCTAATCAGCTTATTGATATTGTTAATCAAGCTATAGAGCAGGCGGAGCGCCTGGGTGTCGACGCGGTTGATGCGGCACTATCTGATGAAACCGGTTTTTCCGTTACTGCACGTTCTCGCGATGTTGAAACGGTTGAGCACCATCAAGAACAGGGTTTGGTGGTCACGGTGTATCATGAGCAACGCACAGGAACAGCCAGTACATCTGACCTGTCTTCTGCTGCTGTTGCCGCGACGGTACAAAAAGCGTGTACCTTTGCACGTTATGCGGGTGTTGATCCGTGTGCGGGTTTAGCGGATAAAGCTGATATGGCGCTTGAGTATCCTGATCTCGATTTATATCACCCCTGGTCTATTTCACCTGCTGAGGCAATACAGCAAGCCATTGAGCTTGAGTCTATCGCGTTAGAGCAGGACCCTCGCATTCTTCATTCTGAAGGCGCATCGATATCTACCTATAATTCAATGCACATTTATGGCAATAGCCATGGGTTTCTAGGCCGTACTTCATCGAGTTATCACAGTATGAGTGTGGGTTTGGTGGCAAAAGAAAAAGATCAAATGCAGCGTGAGTATGAATATACGGCGGCGAGACGCTCAGATAAATTAGATGATATTGCGTTGGTTGCTAAACATGCAGCGAATAAAACAATTAAAATGCTGGGTGCTCGAAAAATTAAAACGCAACGTTGCCCCGTCGTATTTTATGCGCCCGTTGCAAAGTCATTTTTAGGGGCTTTTCTGGGTGCGATAAGTGGTGGTAATTTATATCGTAAAACTAGTTTTTTGGTGGATCATTTGCATAAAACTATTTTTCCAAAACACATTTCTATTTATCAGCAACCCCACATTCTCTCAGGTATGGGTAGTGCGGCTTTTGATAGCGAAGGTGTTGCAACGAAAGAACAGTACTATGTTAAAGAGGGTGAATTGGAACGCTATATTTTAGGGAGTTATTCTGCAAGACAGCTCAAGTTGGAAACAACAGGGAATGCAGGTGGCGTTTTTAATGTGTCAATTAAACACGGTGATAAAAACCTTGCCGCCTTGTTGAAAGAATTGGATTCAGGTTTGTTAGTGACAGAATTGATGGGGCAGGGAGTGAACTTACTGACGGGAACTTATTCTCGAGGTGCGTCGGGTTTTTGGGTGGAGGATGGTGAGATCCAGCATCCCGTTGAAGAGATCACTATTGCATCTAATTTAAGAGATATGTTTTTAGGTGTTGTTGAGGTGGCTAATGATGTCGATACGCGCGGTAATGCACGTACAGGGTCGATTCTTATTGATAATATGATGATTGCGGGAGGCTAAGAGTTGTATGAAGATGACAATAAGGATTAGGCTGTAATAGGGATGTTTAAATGCAACTAAAAAAATTCTTTCACTATCTTGAAAATAGTTTTTACGATAAAAATTTCACGCATAATAAATTACAATATATGTGGCAGTGTTTGCTAACGACAGCTGTTTTGTTGGCGATATTAATGTCACTTAATGTGCTGCCCAATGCGGTTGTTATTGCATCAATCGGTGCAAGTGCATTTGTAGTTTTTGCCATGCCCCATAAAGAAAGTTCACGAGCTCGATATGTCATAGGAAGTTATATCGTTGGTATTGTTATTGGTAGCTTGTGTTACTATTTCCTGTATTTGATGCAGGGTTCACAAGTTGGTTTTTTAAATCACTATTGTGATGAAATTTTTGGGGCGGTTTCAGTGGGTTTGACAACCTTTTGTATGGTGATATTTGACGTTGAGCATCCGCCTGCGGCTGCTTTAGCCCTAGGTTTGGTGTTGCGCGAGTGGTCCGTTAAAGTGGTTTTAGTCACTATCGTCGCAGTATTGCTTATGTTGCTGTTTAGAAAGTTGCTGCGCAACCATCTAATTGATTTAATTTAGCTGGAACTGTTCGGGTTGCTCCACAAGTTTTTCTGTTTGATGACCTCAACAACCTGGTCAGGAACAAATTTAACCCAGTCTGATGAACCCTCCTGCATCATTTGATACACATCACGTGAGTAAATATGAAGTTTACTGATATCACAACCATTGAGGTCTCGAATATGATGGTTCTCTAGCAAATGTTGGTAGAGGTGTTTTAGGCGTGGCGGCACGGATAAATTGGCAGCAGTAATGAGCTCTTTTCTTTTTTCATCATATTTTGGGTAGACATACAACTTCTCATTTTTTGAGAATAGTTTACCGAATGCTTCTAATATTTCACCATCTAAATCTTGATAATATTTTTCATTTAAGGTTTCTCTCAAGTTAGAGGCTCCAATAACTAGAGCAAAAATTTGTTTAGACTGCTTGCTAATATAATGCGCGAATTGGTGGTGTCGCGCGAAATTGGAAATTAAAACATTATGCCCCATTGCGGTGAGTAATTCTATGCGGTGTAAATAGTCTTTTTCCATAGATTAATCTGTGTCCATAATATTGTTAAGTGTGATTTCCATCAGCAATAATGGTTTGTGTCCATGAACATCGGGCTCTTTTAAAAAGTTCGTTAAGGCGCAGTGTTGCATGTTAATATTGACATGTGTAATGGGTCTAAAGTTTCCACGTTGAATCAGTAGTGGTCGTTTATAAAGTATTTCTGCAGGCTGGTGAACACGACCTTCTTCATTAAATATAATGGCTTTGGTGAGGCCTTTTTTTACAAGATGTATGTTGGCGAGTCGATCATTGATGTGAGTGATGTTTTCGGCAAAGAAGTCGATCATATCGATTTCAACGCGACCAAGAGCAACATTATCAACAAGAGATTCAACAAAAGTATTTTGATCGCCTAGGTAATGGAAGGCTGCATAAATTAAATTAACACCAGTAGTACCAATGACTTCTTGTTGCATAAGAGAATTATTATCTAGCATATGTATATGCAATACGATGTCGGTGGGTTTATCTTTGGGCCTTGCTTGGAAGCGTATGCCTAGCCATCCATGACAATCACTGTGACGTTTATAGCTTTTTGCTGCGACGGTGTTAGCAAATGAAAAAAAAGTAGAATCTTCATGACGCACACCATCAAGGTGGCTGAGCACCATGTCAAACTCATGTTTTAGCATGCTCAGTAGACGGCCCTCACTAACATAGCGCTCGTTATTGCTCTTCCCGTAGAGTGAATCACTGAACACCATATCATAAGCTGAGGTGCTTTTAGCAACGGTGCCTGCAGCACCACCTGCTTGAAAAAAATGACGTACAACCTCTTGGCCTGCACCAATTTCCGCGAAAGACCCATATTTCCGATCGTCTAGGTTCATGGATAGCGCTTTTTGTTTAATGGATAAAATTTCCCGTGGCATGATGTGTTCCTTATTTAGTGGAATCATACTTACGGTATCGGCAGGTTGGGGAAGAGCAGAAAAAAGCCTTGCGCAAAGTGGCAAATCAGTTCGAAACTGTTTTTTTACAACTGGCATTAAAAAGTATGCGTGATGCCAATAAAGTGATGGCCAGTGGTTTACTTAATAATAGTCAAAGCGAAATGTATCAAGACATGTACGACAAACAAATCACCATGGACATGTCGAGAAAAGGTGTTGGTTTGGCCGATATGATTGTGCAGCAATTGTCAGAACAAAAACCCTTGCCGGCATCACAAGCATCACAATTCACTATGCCATCACGACCACAAGTGGAGGCCTCAGGAATAGAGAAATCGCCTGAGAAATTTGCAGACCTACCAAGTCCATTTGGAGCTATGAGTATTGATAAATTGAAAGTTATGTTTTCAGGTTCGCAACCTGTAGCACCTTCGCTAGCAGAACTATCAAAAAATTTGACTGCACCAAAGCCTATTTTAGCAAGCAGTGCAACTGATAAAACACCCGTGGATGAGATCAGGAATGCGCAGCAGGTATCAGAAATTCCTAAAGGTGCGCAAGATCACAAAACATATTTTGTGCAAACCATGTGGAAGTATGCACAGCGTGCGGCGACTATTTTGGGCGGTGATCCTCGAGTTATTTTGGCGCAGGCAGCTTTAGAAACCAATTGGGGTCGGCAGGTAGCCAAACACAGTAATGGTGATTCATCGAATAACCTATTTGGTATTAAAGCAGATAGCCGTTGGTTAAAAGATAAAGTAATTGCAGGAACCTTTGAGGTTCGTGATGGTGTTGCGCGCAAAGAAAAAGCGAGTTTTAGAAGTTATCAATCGGCTGGCGAAAGTTTTACAGATTATGTGGATTTCTTAAAATCCAATAAGCGCTACCGTGGTGCACTGCAACAAGCTGCCGACCCCAAAGCATTTGCCCATGCACTCCAAAAAGCGGGTTACGCAACGGACCCTAATTATGCGAATAAAATATTGAATATCATGCGAAACCTGCCTTGGAAGCAGATGCTTGGAGGAGGTTAGGGTTGTTAATTTTTTAGTTGCTATTTTGTATGGAGCTTAGAGTTCTTTTACAATTTCTTTTAACTATTTTTTCAACTCTCTGCAGGGCGGGATATTCACCAATTTCTTTTCGAAATTCTTGATATGTATCATCAAACTCATTAAGTAGTTGTTTGGAGATATTCCTTATCGAATTAATTAGGTATTCCAGATTTATATCACATGTGTTCGCAAATACCTCCCAGTGCTTTAATAAAATTTTGTCTGGGTTGTATTCGCTTCCAATTGAGAGTGCTAGGTTGGTATCTATATGATCTACTGCTCTTGTGGACACAAGGTCATAAAAAGGAGCGAGTTTAGTTTGGCTGCCATCGGTATAAATTAAAGATAAATTTTTAGCATGCCCGTCAGAATTTCCAGTAAGAATGTTGAAAATTTGCCAATGCAGTAAATTTTTTGTATCTTCTATAGGTTGGCTAGAAATGTCTTTAACTAATTTATAGCAATCTAAAAGAGAAGGTCCGCCTTCTTTTTGGTATTTGTGGTAGTAGTTAACCCCAAGGGCTTGGCAGAAATCCTCTTGATGTAAGCGTTTTACCCTATTGTTCTGATCTATCTTTCGATCGTATCTTTCTATAAGCAAATAGTAATGCTTCCCTTTTCTTTTAAGATTAATGTTAACCACTGGCAGGCCAATTTTTTTTGCGAGCTGTGTTAGAAAATATTCATAAGCGGGTATATTTTTTAAGCCTGAAATTTCAAATTTCAGTATGTGAGTTGAGGGTGCTGCATTTTCTGGTAGAAAGTAATCACGGCCATCATAAAAAATGGGGCATTTATCTTGAGCTCCAGCTAGCGATAGTCGAGGGCGGTTTTTGCCAAGATTAAAGTTTGTAATTTGTCCTTTTCGTAATAATAACTTTTCAAACTCCTCTTCAGACAATTTTTTGTATTGATTATTTGCGGATGGGCTAAGTTCTCGGGTAGGATCGACAGCGCTCCAGCACATTCGCCACCTATAGCTCTTAAGAGCATAAAATCTGAGTCTGATATTTGCAAATTTCTAACGGTATGTGCCCTTGCATTAGCTTCTGGTAATAAATTAGCAAAGAACTGTTGAGCCTCTTTTGATGGGGCTGGATATTTAAGTGTGTTTAGCGGTAGCTATTGAGAAATAGCAAAGCCGCGGCTACACCAGCTTTCTTCATAACTAAAACCAATCTTGCTTGCATCATCCTGCCAAATTTTGCC
>JAJFJO010000313.1 GCA_021774015.1 Gammaproteobacteria bacterium | reverse complement strand
TTTGAGGTAATGTCTCCACAAAACAGCTATAACTCAAGAGTAATATGCCACTCTGAAAAATAAAAAGAAATATGAATCCAGAGCGCCACCCTAACCAAAATTGACAAATCCCCCCTAGCACTGGCGCACCAATTACCGCTGCGCCCCATATGATCATCATTATCGAAGCAACTGACTGCAATTGCTTTCCCTTATAGGTATCCCTTGCTATTGCTCGGCATAAGCTACTGGCAGCACCAGCGCCAACTCCTTGTAAACATCGACCCATTATGAATATGTAAAATGTTGTAGCCATAGTACAAATCAGACTGCCAGCAACTAAAAATATCAGTCCCCAAACTAATGAAGACTTTCTCCCATGTTTATCAGAAAAATAACCAAAGATGAATTGAGAAAGTGCCATAAATAATAGAAAAGAACTTAGGCTATATTGTATGAATGAGGAAGCGACATTAAAATAATTGGCAAGCGCTGGAAATGATGGCAAATAAAGATCAGAGGTTAATTGGCTTGCTCCAGTAATCAGATATAATATAAGGGTTTGCTTTTTCATTAATTTTCGAGTTTTATAGCGCTGAATAGTTTTTACCAGACAAACTCGACAATTTCAAACACCTATCAATAAACTCGCTTTAACTAACTTGAAAAATCTCTATAACTAAAAATTTGACCTAGATCTAATTGCTTTGCAATAATCTCTGGCGGAATAAATGTACAAAAATAGTCTTGATCTAAATGAATTTTAGTTGTTGCATATAATTCATTGTCAAAGTGCTGCCAATCAAGCTTTGCAAGGTCTCGATTTAAATTTAAAAAGGGTAGTTTTTTACCTTGTTCTAGTTGTTGTAGAGTAGATCGTTTTATTTGATGAAGTTTTGCCTCTTCTACACATTTTTGTACTTCACTTTCAACACAATTTTGAATAATGCTTATTTTCCCATCATCAGAAACCAACAAGAAACTACCAAGGTCATCGTTTAAATAATATTCGACTATATTATATTTTAACAAAATAGATTTAAAAAATTGGATAAATCTCTCATTTCTTAATGCGAAAGGTTCGGTGCTAGCCGATACCCCCATGATCTTGTTTACAAGCTTTGACATATCTTGAAAGTATTCATGCTGTAGCTGTCGAATTCCATTATTTACTTTATCAAAAACATTCCTATCTTGTTTTTGAATATACAAGTCAACAAAACCTTGATCAATAGCTTTTTTTGCAATGGCTTCATCTGTTTGCCCAGTCAATAAAATACGTTTTATTCTAGAGTTTTCCATTTTGCTGATAAATTCAAGTCCATTCATGCCAGGCATTTCATAATCTACGACAACAACAGATATCTCGGAAAATCTAAGTGGATTATAAATTTCTTTTCCAATTTCAGAAATTGCACCATTTGCGTTTTTGCTATCAAAGGTTAAATGATTGTATCTTGACAATGCATTTTGGGAGCTTTTATTCGCTAGTATAGCTTGATCTCTAGCATAAATGACATCTAAAGCCTCATAAGGAGAATACTTAACTTCAAATGCAATATCTTCGTCCAACTGAAGTGTGAAATTTAATAAGAAATTGCGACTATCATCAACAAACAATACGGACGTCGGAAAGTACATGGCTTCAATCGAAGGCATCCCTAACACCTATTTTAGGTTATAATAACTAAATTATAGCCTATATATTAAAGCCTGCAGAAATTTAACTAGCCAACACTATTTACCGGTTGAGTGATGGCACTAGGGTTTCGCAGTTAATTCACAGCAAGAACACAGAACTACAATAGTGGATCTGAACAAGCAAACTCACGACAAATTTAAAAGAATGAATGATGAAATATTAATGAATATTGGACCAAAAATTTGCATCTTGGGATGCAGTAATAGTGGAAAATCTACTTTAGCAACTACATTGAGTCAGAAGCTAAATGTTCCTGCTATTCATTTAGATATTCTTGCTCATAAGCCCAATTCTAATTGGGTTCGCCAACCCGATAGCGTACTAATAGCACAACATAATGAGATTATTCAAAGACAGTCCTGGATCATCGATGGCAATTACAGTGTTTGCCTTTCTGACAGACTAATGAAAGCCAACACTGTTATTTGGTTAGATTTCAATCCATGGGTTTGTGCTTTACGCTATATTCGACGATCATTGCAAAACAACCCAAAACGGCCAGGTAAATTACAAGGTAGTCAAAAAGAATTTGGCTTTTGGTTATTAAAGCATATTTTATTAAAGTATCCAAAGAGAAGACGTCATTACCAAAATTTATTGGAGCAATATCCAAATTTAACATTGTTCCGAATTTATTCTCAAAAACAACTTAAAGTATTTTTAAACTCAGTGGACTGCGATGAATAATCAAATATTAGCGGAACGGTTAAATACTTACTCCGAATACTCTGAGCGACTTTCAGGATTAACTGACTCATCATTAAGTCAGCTTGTAGACAGCCTAGAAGATCCTAAGAATGGGATTGCAGGTTATTCAGGCACTTTAAATTACAATGGGACGCTCATATTCCTAAAATCAATTCCAATTACAGATTTCGAGCAGGTGTCGGAAAACTTTAACTCAACTTCAAATCTATTTGACTTACCCTTGTTTTATCAATACGGCATTGGCTCAACAGGATTTGGGGCTTGGCGTGAATTAGAAGCCCATAGAATGGCAAGTCAATGGGTTGTTAAAAAGCAATCTCAGAATTTCCCACTGCTGTATCACTGGAGAATACTGCCATCAAGCAACAGCAAAAAATCGACTTTAGCAGATTTAGAGAAAAGTATTTCATTTTGGGATAATCATAGCTCAATAAAAAACCGTCTTATCGCATTGAATGAAACGTCATATGAGCTAGTATTATTTTTAGAGTATTTTCCAATGACTTTGAATCGATGGCTAGGTGAGCAATCGTCTAAAGGTGATGCCCCATTCATTGGCGCGATCGAGCACACTGATAAATCCTTGAGCCAAATTATTCATTTCATGAAAAAGAACAATTTTATCCACTTTGATATGCACTTTGAGAACTTATTGACAGATGAAGCGTTCATCTATGTAAGTGATTTTGGATTGGCAATATCCAAACAATTTGAGTTATCAGAAGAAGAGCACTTATTTTTTAAGCAGCACCAAAACTATGATTATTGCAGTACTCAAATGCATTTACTCGATACTATAGAATCGAATCTGCCGGACTTACATAAATGCATAACACCTAAAATGAAGGTCACAATTGATAAACATTCACTAACAGCGAAAATAATAAGTGGTTTTTACCACAAGCTAAAAAATAAATCTAAACAAACACCTTATCCACACGTTGAGCTGGATAAATTATTTTCGGATGTGTATTAATATGACAGAAAAGTTTATCCCCAGAGTGCTTATTAATATCAAAAACGAAATATACGATACGTTTGGCTACAGCTGCCATGAAATTAAGATTAATGATGAAAGTCAAGAATACGAAGCTTGTGAGTTCAAACTGAATAAAAGCAATATAAAGTTTCGAACAGCTAAAATTACACCCACTAAAACTGGTCAGTTTGTCACGTTGTGGAAGCGAGACGAAGAGGGGGTAACTCAGCCTTTTGCAGCTTCTGATAGCATAGATTTCGTTGTTATCGTAACCGAGGCAGACAAGAACTTCGGACACTTTGTCTTTCCAAAACGGGTGCTTATTGATAAAGGCATTTTATCGAGTCCTGACAAACCTGGAAAGCGTGGTTTTCGAGTGTATTCACCGTGGGACAGTACTAGTAGTAAGCAGGCAAAATCAACGCAACAGTGGCAGTTAAGATATTTTTTGAATATGAATGAAGATGAGCGTATCATAGACTTTGCAAGAGCTAAGATGCTTTACACAACTGTTTAACTTTAACATTAGAGAACTTACAATGGCCTTATCATCAGAACAACTAAAACTGATTAAAACAGTTGATGAAAAAGTTTGCGCATTACTTGCTGTTCATGCAAATGATGAAACTCTATTAGTAAGCATGGTAAGTTACATGCCATCTATAAAATCTGAAATATTAGATAAGTTATCTAAACAAGAACTTGAGCTGTATTGTTATGAGTACAAAGGTTTTTATCAATTTATGAAAACCCTTGAAAATCTAGCCCAAAGCATTGCTAATGGTGATGTAAAAGTTTAACACCCCAGAATCTTACTATGAAAAAAAATGATAAGAATAGCGACCAAGAATCTGGTCACATATTCAATGACCTTGATATTGATGAAACTTCTCACCAAGCCTTTGACGGTTTATTTAAAAACTTTATGTCAAAGCCTGATAACGCTAAAGATTTTTTCTCCTTGTTTGTAGCGAAAGAGATTTGGGCCAAAGTGAATAAAAATCACATGGCGCTTTGCCCACAATCATTTGTGGATAATAAATTAAAGCATAAGCACGTTGACGTTCTGTATCAAACTGAATTTGATAATCAACCAGGCTACATTTATCTTTTGACAGAACAACAAACACAAGCGGATAAAACGATGCCTTTTCGCATGATGCAATACGTCATGCGCATCATTGAGATGCATCAAAAACAATTTAAAACAGATATATTCCCCGTGGTATATCCACTGATTTTTTATGTTGGAAAAAAAGAATACCCACATTCAACCAATTTCTTTGATGGCTTTGGTGAGCACAAAGAGTTGGCTAAATCCTTATTAACCAACTCCTTTCCTGTGGCAAATGTTG
>JAJFJO010000312.1 GCA_021774015.1 Gammaproteobacteria bacterium | reverse complement strand
AGAACTCATCAAAACTTAAAGGGTATAGATATAAAAATTCAATACGCCCAACAGGCATTTTTAGCTGTCTAGACTCGAGTGCAAACTCTAGAAGTGAGCCGGCTGCAATCACATGAAGCTCAGGCATTTTTTCTTTAAAATAGCGAAGCGCTGAAATAGCATTAACGCACTCTTGAATCTCATCAAGGAATAGTAGGGTTTTTCCGGGCTCAATGGGTGTTTCACTGTAATAGCGGATGCGTTCGAGCACTTTTTTAATATTAAGGTTGTCTGTAAATAGAGACGCGGCTTCCTTGTCCTTATCAAAATTTAATGTGATAAAATGCTCAAACTGATTTGAAAAATCATTCACTAGCCACGATTTGCCCACCTGCCTCGCACCACGAATAATCAAGGGCTTGCGTAAAGGGTGTTTCTTCCAGTGGTATAGGGTTGTTAGTAAATCTCTTTTCATATGCAAGAAACCCCAATAATTTAGAAAAGGAAGGGTTATATTACTATTTTTTTTAAAAAAAGCAAGGTTATATTGATAGTTATTTTTAAAAAAGAAAGGTTTTTGTGGCTATTTCTTCAAAAAAAGAAAGGTTTTAGGTGATATTGGCGTTTTAAGAGATTATAGTTTCGAGGCCCATAAAAGCTATGGAACAAAAAAACATCTGGCCGCGATGGAAAAGCTCGGCATTACACCGATACATAGAAAAAGTTATGCGCCGGTGAAAGCGTTGTTATAAGGTATCTGTCGCTAGCGCGGCCCCCCAAGATTCGCTATCATGATGGCTCCAAAAGGGCACGATGGAGCAAAAGGTGACTAAGCAGCTTAATTTACTCGTATTATGTGGCGGGCAGTCGACTGAGCATGAGATTTCGATCATCTCTGCCTCGAATATCATCAACACATTATCGCCGAAGAAATACAACATTATTATTGTGTACATTACGCTACAGGGCGCCTGGCATGTGATGACGGACCAAAATTTATTCCTAGATGAAGGGCCACAGGCGTGTTTAAAATCGGGTGCGGCAGATCCAGTGACCGTTGCACTTGGTGATCATGAAAACCCACTTATTTCTTTACACAATGCCAATAAGCGTTATGCAGTCGATTGCGTATTCCCTGTTTTGCACGGTACGCGTGGTGAAGACGGTGCGCCGCAGGGGCTGTGCGACATGCTGGATGTGCCTTATGTCGGTGCGGGTGTGCTGGGTTCTGCAGTGAGCATGGAAAAACATATCACAAAGCAACTGCTGGATCATGCTGGTTTAGCGGTGACGCCGTGGTTGCTCGTGTATGCTTGGGAATGGCAAGATACGCATTATCAACAACTCAGTAATGATTTTGGGAGCACACTATTTATAAAGCCGGTGAGCTTGGGTTCATCTGTTGGCATTGCTAAAGTGAATAATGAAACTAATTTTAACCAAGCACTGAGACATGCCTTTAAATTTGATGATAGGGTCATCGTAGAGCCTGCCATCATCGGTCGTGAAATTGAATGCTCTGTTCTAGGCAATGAAAAACCGGTAGCTTCTTTACCGGGTGAAATCATGACGCAACATGATTTTTATTCGTATGAGGCAAAATATTGTGACCCGAATGGGGCGCAAACTGTATCGCCTGCAAATTTGCCGGAGCATGTGATAGAAAATATTCAAAAAATATCTGTGCAGGCATTTAGAATTTTAGAGATAAGTGGCATGGCCAGAGTGGATTTTTTTGTATTAGACGATGATATTCTGATCAATGAGGTAAATACCATCCCAGGTTTTACAGACATCAGCATGTACCCCAAAAATTGGGAGGTTAGTGGGTTGGAATATCCTACGTTATTAGATAATTTGATTGATTTGGCACTACAGCGACATCAAAAACGCAAACAGTTATTAATTCATATGCCGCAGTCTGAATTTGATACTGATCAACAAGTAGCGGCGGATTAATGTCGGACGCATCGACTAATTGTTCCTTTGTTCATCTGCGTGCGCACAGTGAATTTTCGCTGATTGATGGCATGTTGCGTGTAAAACCTTACATAAAAAAACTTGTTGAGTATGGTGTGTCCGCGGTTACGTTGACAGACAATGTGAATTTATTTGCATTGGTGAAAATGTATCGTGCTGCTTTGGATCAAGGTGTCAAACCGCTCATTGCTGCTGATTTGATATTGCGAGAAGGTGATGAGTGTTCTTTGTTTTCTGCTTATTGCCAAAATGAGCAAGGGTATAAAAATCTGACACAGTTAATTTCTATTGCGTATTTAAAAGGCCAGGTGTTGGATAACATCACCGTGACATGGGAAGAAGTGCAAGCCTATAGTGATGGTTTGCTTATCGTCTCTGGTGGGCGCCGTGGCGATATAGGCAAAGCGCTGATTGCTAACCAAACGGCACAAGCAAAGCAGTGTTTAGAGCGTTGGAAGGTATTGTTTCCCGATCGTTTTTATTTGGAATTGCAGCGAACAGGGCGTGAGCATGAATCTGTTTATAATCACGCAGCTGTTGAGTTAGCGCATGAATATAATATACCTGTGGTTGCTACTAATGATGTTTGTTTTCTTAGTCGCGATGATTTTGAAGCGCATGAGGCGCGTGTCTGTATCGCTTCTGGCCGCGTATTGGATGATCCGCAGCGGCCGAAACAGTATAGCGAGCAACAATATCTTCGTAGCCCAGAAGAAATGCAGGATTTGTTTTCTGATATTCCTGAGGCTCTAGCGAATACTGTAGAAATTGTAAAGCGCTGCAATGCTATGTTGACACTGGGCAAACCCTGTTTGCCGCAATTTCCTATTCCAGAAGATCAAACGTTAGAATCTTTTTTTCGCGCAGAAGCAGAGCAAGGGTTAAAAGAACGTTTGTCGCATATCGATAATGTCAGTGACGAGCAGTTAAAGGAATATCAACAGCGTTTGGATCATGAGCTGGGTGTTATTATTCGCATGGGTTTTCCTGGTTACTTCCTTATTGTTGCGGACTTTATTCGTTGGGCAAAAGAAAATAATATTCCGGTGGGCCCAGGGCGTGGTTCAGGTGCTGGTTCCTTGGTTGCTTATGTATTGCATATTACCGATTTAGATCCTTTAGAGCATGAGCTACTATTTGAGCGTTTCCTTAATCCTGAGCGTGTATCAATGCCGGATTTCGACGTTGATTTTTGTATGGAGCAACGTGATCTTGTTATTGATTATGTTGCTAAGCGTTATGGTCGTGAAGCAGTATCACAAATCATCACTTATGGTACGATGGCTGCAAAAGCGGTTGTGCGTGATGTAGGGCGTGTGTTGAGCATGCCGTATGGTTTTGTTGATAAAATTGCTAAGTTAATTCCATTTGAATTGGGTATTACTTTAGATAAGGCATTGGTACAAGAAGCGCAGCTTGCAGAACGCTATCGTGAAGAAGCGGAAGTGACGACACTAATCGATTTGGCTCGAAAGTTAGAGGGTGTGACGCGTAACGCAGGTAAGCATGCCGGTGGTGTTGTGATATCCCCAACGAAATTAATCGATTTTTCGCCGCTCTATTGTGAAGCGGATGGTTCAAACCCTGTTACGCAATTTGATAAAGATGATGTTGAAGCGGTCGGCTTAGTTAAGTTTGACTTTTTAGGATTGCGTACGTTAACAATTATTGATTGGGCGCTGCAAAAAGTAAATAAGCGCCGTCAGAAAAATGGTGAGCAACCTATTGATATTAGCAAGCTGCCATTAAACGATTCTAAATCATTTGAGCTGTTGAAAAACTGCGAGACATCGGCGGTATTCCAATTAGAGTCGCGAGGAATGAAAGATTTAATTCGTCGTTTACAACCAGATAATTTTGATGAAATCACTGCATTGGTTGCGCTGTTTCGACCGGGTCCTTTGCAGTCTGGTATGGTAGACGATTTTATCGATCGTAAACATGGTCGTGCTATTGTCACGTATCCTCACCCAGACCTAGAGCCAATTCTAAAGCCGACTTATGGTGTGATTTTATATCAAGAGCAGGTGATGCAAATTGCACAGGTGTTAGCGAATTATTCGTTGGGCGGCGCGGATATTTTGCGACGCGCAATGGGTAAGAAAAAGCCGGAAGAAATGGCTAAGCAGCGACAAATATTTACGGATGGTGCAGTAGGGCGTGGTGTTGATGCAAACTTGGCCGAACAAATTTTTGATTTAATGGAAAAATTTGCAGGTTATGGTTTTAATAAATCACACTCGGCGGCTTATGCATTAGTTGCTTATCAAACAGCATGGTTGAAAGCGCATTATCCTGCAGAATTTATGGCGGCAGTATTGTCGTCGGATATGGATAACACCGATAAAGTAGTTGGTTTTATTGACGAATGTCAGCGAATGAAATTACAAATTACTCCTCCTAATATTAATCAAGGTTTTTATCAATTTACAGTGAATGATGAGGGCAAAATTGTCTATGGTTTGGGTGCCATCAAAGGTGCGGGTCAAGCGGCAATAGAATACCTTGTTGAAGAACGTGAGGCCCATGGTCGATACCATGATCTCTTTGAGTTTTGTGATCGTGTTGATACGCATAAAGTTAATCGCCGTGTGTTAGATCCTTTGATACGCTCGGGTGCGATGGATGAGTTTGAGCATAATCGCGCAACGCTATTAGCAAGCATTAATAATGCACTCAAACATGCGGATCAATTGGCAAAAGATGCACAAGTTGGGCAGGAGAGTTTGTTTGGAGGCGGTGATGATGTTCATGCGCAACCTAAACAATATCGCATCACGGATATGGCTGATCAACCCACACGTTTACGTGGCGAAAAAGAAACGTTAGGTATTTATATTTCGGGTCATCCCATGCAAGCGTATGAAGAAGACATGCGCAAGTTTACTTCGACGCCGTTAAATGGCCTGAGTTCTTTTCGACAAAAAAATGCAACGGTGGGTGGTATGTTGTTATCGGTGCGACCTATTATTACTAAGTCGGGTCGACGTATGGCGGTGATTGTTATTGAGGACCGCACCTCGCGTATGGAAATTACGTTGTTTAGTCGTTTGTTTGATGAAATGCGTGAACAGTTAGAAATTGATAAAGTGTATATTATCAAAGGTAAGGTTGAGGATGATGATTTTACCGGCGGTGTGCGCATGATCGCGGAAAGTATTAAGCTAGTTGATGAAGTGCGCGAGCAATTTATTAAACGTATTGTTTTGCGTGTGCATGATCAACAGCAGGTGGATCAATTGCTGGAGCAGTTACCTGAGATAACGAAACCTTATCGCAATGGCCACTGTCCCATTTCGATTTCCTACCAATCGAATGATGCCAAGGCTGAGCTCATGCTTGGCAGCAATTGGCGTGTTAAACCTAAAGCCGAATTTATTGATCAGCTCTATGCCCTCTGGGGTGAGAGTGATGTGGCGGTTAAGTATTGATGTATGGCGGAATGAGAGCTTATTGAAGTTGCTTTTTCGGGAAAAGAGACTGCAGAGGGGCTGGATACGATTTAAACTCCATTATTTATCAATATATTAGGTAAATCTTGCACCAAGATTCCATTTTTAATAGAATAATGGAATCTTGGTGTGCAAATGGGTGGCGTTTATGTTTAAGCGATTATTTAACTTCGATATAGAAAGTAATAGAAGCATTTTTTTGTTTGGTCCTCGTGGTACAGGTAAAACATCTTGGCTTAAAAAGCATTTGCCTAATGCGCTGGTGTTAGATTTATTAGATGCGAGGTTATATCGTCAATTGTTAGCAGAACCAGAGCGACTTGAAGACATGATTCCAGGTCAATTCAAAGACTGGATTATTATTGATGAGGTGCAAAAAGTTCCTGAGTGCTTAAGTGTAGTGCATAGATTGATTGAAGCGAAAGGCTATAAATTTGTGCTAACAGGGTCTAGTGCAAGAACATTAAAACGCAAAGGTGTGGATCTATTAGCAGGGCGTGCATTGACGCATAACATGCATCCTTTGACGCTTGTAGAAGTGGGTAATACATTTGATTTAAAGCATATATTAGAATTTGGTTTGCTCCCAGATGCCGTAAATTTAACGGACCCACAACATTATTTAGATTCGTATATAACGACTTATTTACGTGAGGAAGTATTACAAGAAGGTTTGACAAGGAATTTAGCTGATTTTTCGAGATTTCTAGAGGTGGCAAGTTTCTCCCAAGGTAAAATTCTTAATATCGCTCAGGTGGCGCGTGAAGCTGCGATAGAGCGTAAAACTGTTGAAAGTTATTTTAATATTGTAGAAGATCTTCTTATTGCAAAACGCCTGCCTGTATTTAGTAAAAGAGCAAAACGCAAACTCGTTGGTCACTCTAAGTTTTATTTTTTTGATGTGGGATTTTATCGAACGATCCGCCCTGTGGGGCCGTTAGATTCAGTTGCAGAGGCAGAAGGCCCGAGCCTAGAAACTTTATTTCTTCAGCATTTGCAGGCATACAATGATTATTATCGTTTGGGTTATACATTTTATTATTGGCGTACTCAGGCGCAACATGAAATTGATTTTATTGCTTACGGTGAGTTGGGATTATATGCGTTTGAGATCAAAAGGAAGCGTTATGTTGATAAAGCAGATTTACAAGCGCTAGAATTGTTCTGTGATGATTACCCAGTTGCAAAACCATTTGTTGTGTATGGGGGAGATCGCACGGAATATCGTGGTCGAGTTACACTGCTACCTGTGATGGATGCGTTAAAACTACTTCCAGAGATATTAAAAGGTAGTGATATCACTTCAAAGTGAGCGATTAAAATACCGAGGGAGGGGCTCGAACCCTCATGATGTTACCACCACCGGATTTTGAATCCGGCGCGTCTACCAATTCCGCCACCTCGGCTAAGGTGATAGCTAGTATATCAGACGACAGCTGCTAATCAAGATGGGTATATTTTGATCATACTTGGCGTATTGGGCAAGCCCAAAATTTACTGAACCAAACTCAAAAATTCTGAACGAGTGCGTTCATTATCGCGAAACAACCCCAGCATCATCGACGTGGTCATAGCTGTTAGACGGATATGGCGGATTATAATTATTTATATTCCGCCATAAGTGATTTAACTTTTGGGTTGTGGCGGGTTATAAGTTTTTATATTCCGCCACAAGTGATTTGACTTTAAGGTTATGGCGGATTATAGTTGTTTATATTCCGCCATAACTAGGAGAGTATTGCTGTGAGCCCCGTTGTAGGTCGTAAAGATGAGCAAGCATTGCTGGGTAGGGTGCTGCAATCTAAAAAGCCAGAATTTATGGCTATTTATGGCAGAAGACGCGTTGGGAAAACACATCTTGTTAGGCAAACATTTAATCGGAAGGTGGTATATTTTGAGGCTGTTGGAGTTAAAGATGGAAGTCTGAGTGATCAGCTCGCTATTTTTACTCGTGCGTTGAGTAAGTGCTTTTTTAATAATTTACCGCTTCAGGCTCCAAGTAACTGGCTTGATGCGCTTGAGTTACTTACTCTAGAAGTTGAAAAGCTCCCTAAGTCGAAAAAAGTTGTTATTTTTTTTGATGAGCTTCCTTGGTTGGCAACAAAGCGATCGGGAATGCTGCAAGCTTTAGATTATTACTGGAATAGTCGCTGGAGTTTATTATCAAATGTTAAGCTGTTTGTTTGTGGGTCGGCTGCTTCGTGGATGCTTACTAAAATTATTAATGCAAAAGGAGGACTGCATAATCGCCTAACAAAGAGTTTGTTATTGAAACCATTTAACTTGGGACAAACAAAGCAATTTTTATTGAGTAACGGCATTAAACTGAGCGAAAAACAAATTTTGGATTTGTACTTGGTCATGGGCGGAGTTCCTTATTATTTAGAACAATATCAGAAG
The DNA here is from genome assembly GCA_021774015.1 of Gammaproteobacteria bacterium. Taxonomy (GTDB): domain Bacteria; phylum Pseudomonadota; class Gammaproteobacteria; order Coxiellales; family Coxiellaceae; genus JAJFJO01. Next base: position 14,792 of record JAJFJO010000312.1, on the reverse strand, counting down.
TCAAAATCTTTAGTGCAGAATATAGAATCCATATGTTTTTCTGAAAATGGGCTTCTGCGAGAAGAGTTTGAACGCTTGTTTTCTGCTTTATTTGATTCTGCAGAAGCATGCATGAAATTGATTAGGTTTATCGCCTCTAAAAATAACGGTATGTCTCGAAATGAAATCATCCAGAGTTTAGGTGTGTCTTCAGGTGGGGGTGTCAGTGATAGACTTTATGAGTTAGAAGCTGCAGGCTTTATACAGTCTTATATTCCCTATGGTAAGAAAAGTAGAGATACGTATTTAAGAGTATCGGATGAATATAGTTTATTTTATTTACGCTGGATTGAGCCTCAAGGAAAGACGGGATACCCAATCACACAATCTTATTGGCACAATAAAGTAGGCATGCCTGCTTGGAATAGTTGGTCTGGCTATGCATTTGAAGGGGTATGCTTAAAGCACGTGGAAACAATACGTCAAGCGTTAGGTTTGAGCAATATAGGTTGTGCTATTAGTGGTTGGCGTTATGTGCCAGCAAAGGGCTCAAAGGAGCAGGGTGCCCAAATAGATTTACTATTTGATCGAGATGATGGTGCTGTCACGCTATGTGAAATAAAATATAGCTCTAAACAATTCATCATCGATAAGTCTTATGCTAAACAGTTGGTAAGCAAGATGAGGGTTTTTGAAACTAAAACAAAAACTAAAAAAGAGTTGTTTTTTGCGATGGTGACTACGATAGGCTTGAAGAAAAATATTTGGAGTGAGGATTTAGTTACGTCAGAGGTGACCTTGGCTGACTTGTTTCGGTGAGTAGCACAAAGCATAAACGCTTTGATAGACCCTATTTCTGCGGCAGTGGCGGAATCTATTCCTGATTGGTCTTTACCATACGGGAATGCATGCCATAATAGACAAATGAAAAGATACTTAGAAACACACATGCTAGAAGACTTACCTCACAAAGTTGTTTTACTGTCTGGTCCTCGACAAACGAAAGTAATCTGCTGCAATTCAAAAACTCAAAATTTACCGAACCAAACTCAAAAATTCTGAACGAGTGCGTTCATTATCGCGAAACAACCCCAGCATCATCGACGTGGTCATTTGCGAATTTTGTTTTTCTACACCGCGCATTTTCATGCATAAATGTTCTGCTTCAATGATCACCCCGACACCTTTAGCTTCAGTGACGTCTAATATACATTCAGCAATTTGCTTGGTGAGGTTTTCTTGGATCTGCAGGCGTTGGGCAAACATATCGACGATGCGGGCAATCTTAGACAGCCCTAATACTTTGCCGTTAGGTAAATAAGCGACATGGCACTTGCCGATAAAGGGCAGCATATGGTGTTCACATAAAGAGTACAGCTCAATATCTTTGATGATCACCATTTCATCCATTTCAGACTCGAATAATGCACCATTGATAACGTCGTTTAAGTTTTGTTGATAGCCTCTGGTGAGGTACTGCAGCGCTTTTGCCGCGCGCTGAGGTGTATCACGCAAGCCATCTCGCTGGGGGTTTTCGCCTAATTGTTGCAATATATCAGTAAGATGGCTGGCTAGTGTGTCTGAAATTACGGCATTACTCATGATGTATTCTCGTTTTTTTTTGCAAAGTTGCGCCAGTATAGCAGCAAGAGTGCTGTCAAAAAACCCGGTATTGACGCAATCGCTTAAGCAGTCGATGATATGGTTTTGCTGATGAAGGATGATGGATGCCATTAGAGCCAACAACCCCCAAGCGACAGCTAGAATGGATCTCGATGCCATGGAGAGTATCGAGTTGGCTGTGTGAATATGTTGGTTCTGAAGGATTATCTAAACCGTTTGAATATACATTGTTATTTACAACAGATCAGCCACTCGGTGATGTGCAACACTATTTGGCACTGCCGATGTGCTTTGCGATTGTAGAAGATAGTCAGTGTGTTCGTTATTTTCATGGTTTGATTAGCTCGATTACAGAATGTCCAAGTTTGGTAGGTGGGCAATACAATTATCGAGTGGTATTAAAACCGCAATTTTGGTTTTTGGATCAAAATATAGGAAGCCGAATTTTTAAAAATAAATCGACGCCACAGATTATTCGAGAACTATTGCAAGAGAACAGTATCAGTCACTTTGATGTATCACAATTATCTTGCGATTACGATGTGCATGATTATTGTGTGCAGTTTGAAGAAAGCATCTTTCATTTTATCTCGCGCCTATTAGAGCAGGCGGGTATTTATTATTATTTTGTACACGATGCTAAAAGTCATACATTGATTTTGGCAGATAGTGTTCAAGGTTACATTAACAACCAAAAGACAGCTATACTTGCCAATAATGCAGCCCATTCGCAAGCGCATTTTTATCGATGGCATAAATCTATTGGTTTTTCTCCGCAGAAAATCACACGAGCAGATTATCATTATTTAACGCCTGATATGTCTTTATTGCAACGCCATGCAATCAACACGGGTATTCAAGTCGGTATTAATAGCCAGTTTGAACATTACCAATATCCCGGCGCATATCAAACACTCGAACAAGGTTTTAAAAAAGTAACAGAGTTATCTCAAGTTGAGCGTGCAAAATCTATTGTTATTAGCGCCGAAGGAACGATAAAAGATTGCAGCCCTGCTGAGCGTTTTCAACTCAATGCGCAGGATAATAAGGCTGTGCAAGGCGAATATGTTATTACCCATATTCAACATTACTGTTGTGATACGCATCATAGCAACCATACGTTTGGAGATGCTCAATCAATGTATAAAAATACAGTGACTTGCATTCCTGTCGATAGCGTGTTTCGCCCTCAACGCCAGCATAACAAACCGATAATTCATGGAGTGCAATGCGCAAAAGTAGTTGGGCCGGATAGTGAAGAAATACACGAGGATCGGTATGCGCGCATCAAAGTGCAGTTCCCTTGGAATCAACAAACACACATTCACTCTTGCTGGTTGCGGGTGTCACAATTCTGGGCAGGAAAAAATTGGGGTGCGATATTTACTCCTAGAGTCGGGGATAAGGTGGGAGTGAGTTTTTTAAATGGTGATCTAGATTATCCCGTGGTGATTGGCAGTGGGTATGATGCTGTGCATCGACCGCCGTATAATGCACTAAAGCAGCCTTGTTTTAGTGGTATACGTACGCGATCTACTCCGGGGGTCGGTAGGACTGATAAAAAAGCCTATAATGAGCTGCGCTTTAATGATCAAAGTGGTCAAGAAGAGCTCTATTGGCATGCGCAAAGGGATTGGCAGCAGGTGGTGGGGCGGGATGCGAATATTAAGATTATTGGTTTGGAGCAATGTGAGGTTCAGCAAGGTGGGCGATATATGCAGGTTGGTGGGAAATTTAAACTGGTTTCATCAACTGAAATTACGTTTCGAGTAGGTTTAAGCCATATTACGATGCGTAATGGTTGTATTACCATTGCTGGTGAGCAGATAAAGCTTAATTGTGAGCTTTAAGTTGCCTATTGAAGCCTCTTTGAAGGAGGGAATGCGATCGATTTTTCAAATGAATACCCAGTGTTACAATAAAAATTACGTATAAAGCATTTTATATAAAAATAAGATATAATCCTAACCTATTGTATTGTGCGTAAATTCTGTATTTCAAACTATGACAATACTGCTGAAGGCCTTTCCTAGAGGTTGGTCATGCTAAATAAGTGTATCTGACGTTGAAAATTTAAGGGAAGTGATGAGCAGAGCTGATAGTGGGCGGCTTCAGAGAAGTGGGTCAACTGAACCATTGTTTCCAGGGGCGGTGGGGGCGCCACCAGCCTCTGGTGATTCAATTGCTGTTGCTTTGGCTTCTCCACTTGTTCTGCGAGTATCTGAGCCTATTCCAGCGCTTACCATAATGCTGTCACAGACAAAAACAGCATTATTGATGGCATGTTCTTTTACTTTTAGTTTTATGATGTTGGCAGTTGCTGCTATGGCGGGGCGTGTTGAAGGTGAGTATGATGCCACAACATATTTGCAAGCAACTAGTTTATTGACAACGATGATTCAGTTATTAGCGACTATTTTTCAGGCGCCGATGTTTGCGATGAGTATTTTTGCAAGTAAGGCACGTGGGGTATTGATCAGCCTCCAGGAGGTTGATGCACGTAGTGAAGAAACTCAAATTAAAGAACAGCAGCAAAAAATTAGAAATATTTATCAAGCGGGTTTTGTGTGGGCTGTGATAGTTGCGACTATTCCTATGAGCATTTTGCTGAGTGCTGGGTCTATTTTTAAAAATATCTTTAGTCAGAGTGAAGAGGTATCATTACTTGCAGAGCAATATACGGTACTTTATGCATTTGCAATGCACCCACTTCTCTTGAGAATGGCAGCAGAACAAATAATATTTGCCTTTAAACGTGCAGATTTTGCAATGGTAGCTGGGCTGATCAGTTTCCTTGGTGGTGGTTTATTGTCATTGTGGTTGACTTTTTGGGGGCCTAACTTGGGTCTGCAGGGGGTTGCCATAGGATTTACCATTGAAGCTTATGTTACTTGTGCTTTATTTTCTTTATTTTTAGCCCGCTATAAAGATTTTGAAGACATTTCTTTTTTTAATGTATTTGGAATGATTAGAAATAAAAAGGCGATTTGGCGGCAGGCAAAAGAACTTTCTAAAATGGGCTTTCCCATGATGCTGCAACTAGGCAGTGGGTTTGCATCTGATGCATTTTTAAGTGTTGTGGCTGGCTGGATTGGTAATAATGAGCAGGCGGCACAAAATTTTGTGGCACAATTATCTTTTTTTACAATTATCCTAATTATTGCATCTAATAACACGACAGGACACCGGGTGAGTGAAGCGTTAGGGAGAAAAGACGCGGTTAATGCATCTCGTCTAGCAAGATTTGGTTTGTTGATGACTGCTATTCTTATTGCGGCAATATGTGTTTTTGTATCGATTTTCCCACAAACCTTAGAGAAAGTGGTGACGGACTCTGCAAATGAAGATATTGTCACGATCTCAAGGGCTGCTATTCCTATCTCTGCAGTAAGTGTATTTTTTAATGGGATATTATACGGTCTGGTTCAAATTTTGAGGGCGACTGATGATAAAGTGACGCCGACCTTGATTTCAACTTTTTTTTCAGGTGCGGGGATGTTTTTTGCCTTTTTAGCTTATAGAAATTTTAAAAGCATCGCTATGATTAATGTTGCCGCTATGGTTGCTAACTTTTTTGCTGTTCTTGTGTTGTTTCCACGATTTAAGGCAAGAACTGATGTGAGTAGGCTTGTAAGTGTGATACATAGTGAAGACTCACCAGCTAGCTCATCTCCAGTGAGCAGAGGGGTATTTCCTGCTATTGACCCGGGTAACAGTTCTCGTTCTGATTTTGATACAGATTCTGATTCTGATTCTGACCCTGAGTTGGCGCGCCGTCGTGCAGCTAGGAGGGTAAATTATCATAGGCGAATAGAACGTTTGTGGGGGCTAGGGTCGCTAGACAATCCTTCGAATCCAGATGAGTCTGGTGTACTTAGTCACTTGTTTAAAAATAATTCAAGGCAACAGAGACAAGAAGCAAGACGAATAGGTAGAGAGCGCAGAGCGATGGAAAGAGATGAAGTTAAAAACGCGCGGGGCTTTGTGGAGGGAGCAGATGAAATTCCTTTACATCAGGGTGGAAGTCAGGCAGCCAGAGGGGCTGGATTACTTTACTCAATAGTTAGGTCTGACGGTACTCTAATAGATGGGTACCCCGCTCAACCAACTGCTTCTACACCTGACGAAAATTCAACAGTTGGTGATCAAGGTGAGTCTGAAGACTTCTGGGCTGATAGCAGCGAGAGCTGGGGTGATCGCGACAGCGGTTCGCCTTCCTCTTCGGATAGAGATGCCCCTTCAGGTCGCGTGTCATCCCTTAGTGCGTGATAACGCCTTTAACCTGGTGGCCATAACATTTGCCTGCCACCTAATAAGTGTAAATGAATATGGAATACGGCCTGTCCACCACCTTCATTACAATTAAATAACAGTCGATAACCAGCCTCTGCGATTCCTAAATTTTGTGCATAAAGCTTAGCTGCCCGCACCATTTGACCAATCAGCACGTTATGTTCTTCTGTTATGTCGTTAATCGTAGCGATATGTTGACGTGGAATAAATAGCACATGATGAGGTGCTTTAGGGTCGATATCATTAAAGCCTACAATGTGCTCATCTTCGTAGACTAAATCAGTGCCTAGTTCACCAGAAATGATTTTGCAAAATAAACAGTCCATAATATATTTCCTTCAAAAAATTAATTCCCACTCTCCATGCCTTCTTTTAACACTACCGTTTTCATTAACAAAACGAAAGGAATAAGTAAAATAAATGCGATAGCAATGACTAAGTAGGCATCTAAAAATGCAATCATACTTGCTTGTGCGTGTAACTGTTGTGATAAAACTGCGGGTGTAGTTTGATTTCGCAGTGTCATATGCGCGCCCTGCAGCCATAATCTCAAATTGTTGCTGAGCCTTGATATATTCACACCTAATTCATTCCAGTTAGTTTGAGTCATGCGGCTCACCAGTGTGCTTAGTAGAGAAACACCTATCGATGTGCCAAGCATTCGGCCGTAGCTAAACAAGCCAGATGCTTCTGTAATTTTTTCTTTAGCTATTGTTGCAAGCGCATAAATAGATAAGGGCACCATAAACAAGCCCATGCCAAGACCAAATAAGCTATTGGCATAGAGAATATTGCTTTGCATGGCATTTAAATTAAGGCTGGATAAATAATAAGAGCCACTTGCACAAAGAAGCAGGGCGACAACCAATAGGTATTTGACGTTAATGCGGGTCATTAATTGCGAGGCGATGACCATGCCGACTGCACTAGCAATTCCCATGGGGGATAGGGTGAGGCCAGCAGTAATCGTATCATAATGGAATAATGTTTCGAGCATGATGGGCTGCAAGGTAATGCAGCCAAATAAGGAGCCGCAGTAAACCGTTAGCATCGCTGTTGAAATTGCAAAATTACGATCTTTAAATATCTTTAAATTGATTGCTGGAGTTTTATAGGTGAGGCTGCGCCAAATAAAGAGGGTAAGACCGATGGTGCTCAGTGCGGCTAAAAATACAATCAGGTTAGAGCTAAACCAATCTTTGTTATTTCCTTGGTCGAGAAAAAGTTGCAAGCAGCCAACACCGATAAACATATATACAATGCTGATCCAATCGATTTTTTCTTTGATGATTTTTGTTTGGGGTATTACAAATAAGCTTAATAAAAAGCCGATAACACAAATGGGAATGTTGATATAAAAAATCCAGCGCCAACTTGCATATTCAGTAATGTAGCCGCCAAGAGTGGGGCCGAGCACGGGCGCTACCATAATGCCGATACCCCATATCGCCATTGCCTTGCCTTGTTCCTCTAATGGAAAGCTTTGGCGCAATATTGCTTGAGATAAAGGTATGAGTGCTGCACCAAACGCCCCTTGGGCTAACCGAAACACTATCATAAAACTCAGTGTGGTCGATAGACCGCAGAGCATAGAGCTGATCATGAAACCAGTAATATTAATTAAGAGTAAGTATTTATGCCCAAAACGATTGCTTAAAAAACCCGTTAATGGCAGCAGCATGGCTGATGCAACCACATATGAGGTGAGCACCCAGGTGATTTGATCTTGGCTGGCGCCCAGTGCGGGCATCATCGCAGGGAGCGATACATTGACAATGGTTGTGTCGAGCACTTCTAAAATAGCAACCAGCATAATAGTCACAATAATTAACCAACGCTTGTTTGTCTCTTGTGAATCGATTTTTTGTTCCATCAGTAATTTGCTTCCTAGCCTGCATCAACAGTAACTGTGCAGCTAGAGCCTAAACGTAAGGGATATTTTGGATTAGGGTTAGTAATGATGACTTTTACTGGAAAGCGTTGTGTGACCTTCACCCAGTTTCCAGAAGCATTTTCAGGGGGCAGTAGTGCAAAGCTAGCGCCGCTGCCAGCACCCAATGATTGTACTGTTCCATGGAATATAACATCTGGATACATATCTACTTTTATTGTTGCTTTTTGATGAGGTTTTATATTTTCAAGATCGGTTTCTTTGAAATTGGCGGTGACCCACCAGACGTGGCTTTCTACGAGTGCAAATAATTCTTGGAAGGCGGATACTTCAACGCCTTTGCGGAGAGAAAACTTTGCAATATAACCATCACCGGGTGCATATACCTTTGTGTAGTCTACATTAAGCTTGGCTTCTGCAACCGATGCAAGCGCTTCGCGAATGGCTGCATTTTCATCACCGTGTTGCCCACGTTTTGCTTTAGCTTCATTGAGTTGGCTGATAGCGGCATTCAGTGTGGCTTCTGCGACTTGCAGCTCGCTGATAACCGTGTCGCCTCTTGCTATAGAATAAAGATGTTGTTTTACCAGAGACATGACGCGATTAAAGGTTTTTTTAGTATTGGTTAATTGGGCTTGGCGTTGTGCTACCAAAGCTTTGGCGGCAACGATGGCATCTTCTTCAGCTCTAACTTGTTGTGAAGTGTTGGCAAGTACCGCTTGTGCTTTTGCAAGAGCGATTTGGTAGGGTTTGGGGTCAATCTCAAACAGCAGTTGACCTTTTTTAACATATTGGTGATCTTCAATGTAGACGTGTTTGATTTGCCCTGAGACGCGAGGGGCAATGTAAATAGTATGCGCCTGAACATAGGCGTCTGTCGTGCTGGGGAATTGTTTTTGATATTGATAATAGTAGTAAGCACCACCCACGATGGCAATGACGATTAGAATAGAGACGAAAAATTTGATGGCTTTCTTGAACATAACACCTGACCTTCTAATGATTTTCAGGATATAATATCACAGCTGTTTAACAGTATCGAATTGTGATGGTTTGGACGGGTTTAAAAACTGATACAGGTTGTCATCTCGGAATGTAGTTTCTCTTTGTGGGCTTGCGAGCGTTAGAGAGGCTTGATATCTGTGATCCAAATCTAAGGACGTCACGTGAACTGCAAAAGAGGTCACCATGGAAGATTTTTTATTACTTGATGAATTATTCACAGAAGAAGAGCGTATGGTACGTGATACTGTGCGACGTTGGGTGGATAGCGCGGTAACGCCTAAGATGTTGAAGGCTTACGAAGAGGCTATTTTACCCGCTGAGCTTATCAAACAATCTGCTGATCTAGGGTTGATTGGCATGACATTACCAAAAGAACACGGTGGGTTAGATACCAGTGTAGTTGCTTATGGCCTGGTATGTCAGGAATTAGAGCGCGGCGATTCGGGCTTGCGGAGCTTTGTGTCGGTACAAAGTTCTTTGTGTATGTTTCCTATTTTTAAGTATGGTTCTGAAGAGCAGAAAACACAATTTTTATCGAAAATGGCGAAAGCGGAGTTAATTGGCTGTTTTGGTTTAACAGAACCGGATGCGGGTTCAGATCCGGCTAGTATGAAGACCGCTGCCAAAAAAGTGGACGGAGGGTGGTTGCTTAATGGCTCCAAAATGTGGATTACAAATGCAACGATATCAAATTTGGCGATTGTGTGGGCAAATACCGATAAGGGCATACGAGGGTTTATTGTTGAAAAAGGCTGTGAGGGTTTTCAGGCAAACCCGATTCACTATAAAATGTCGATGCGTGCGTCTGATACTGGTGAATTGGTGTTCAGTGATTGTTTTGTCCCCGATGCGAATTATCTTCCTGGTAGTGAATGTGGTATTAAAGCGCCATTAAGTTGCTTAAGTAAGGCACGTTTAGGTATTGCATGGGGTGCGATCGGTGCAGCGATGGCTTGTTTGGAAATTGCGGTTAATTATTCGAAAGAGCGCAAACAATTTAATAAACCAATTGCATCTTTTCAATTGATTCAAAAAGATTTGGCAGACTGTTTTACTGAGATCGTGAAAGCGCAGACATTAAATTTACGCGTGACACGTTTGTCGGATGAGGGGAAAATTACGCCGGCGATGGTGTCTATGGCAAAAATGAATGCGGCGCGTGATGCGTTAACCATCGCGCGCAAGTGCCGTAATATTTTAGGGGGTAATGGTATTAGTCTTGAATACCATGTGATTCGTCACCTGCAAAACTTAGAAACGGTGTTCACCTATGAAGGTACGGATAATGTGCATCACCTGGTTTTAGGTCAGCATTTAACGGGGATTAATGCGTTTTCATAATGCTATTTGTTTTGGGTGTGCGTACATTAAAGAAATTAAAACTATTTCTTACAGCTTACTTTAATGATTTTCTGTTCTTGAAGAACAAAACCACGACAGCTTACGTTCTTTGGTGCGGTATCATCTAATGTTATTGAGCGTATATTAATAGCCGTACGAATTTTATAAAACTTGTTTGCACTAATTGTGTTATTGGGGTTTTTTAGATGGATTGTATTGTTGCTTGTTGGGATGACGGATTTAATTCCGCTAGGGTTGCCACCAAGAAAAAGCTGTAACTGAAAAATTGCTTTACTCAAATTAACATCTTTAATAGGCGAGTTTTCCGCAAACTCAATTTTATAGATTGTTGGGTCTGGGTAATCTATTCCAACCGATGTGCTAGAGAGTGTGTCATCTGGGGCGACTACGGTAGGGGCTGTAACTGTAGGGGATGCAGCCGTAGGAGATGTAATGGCGTCTGGATTATAGGCAGATGTAGCATACGTATTGCTGGTGAATACAAAACCACCAAGAGCGAAAATTAGTGAAAATAGTGATATTTTAGTCATAATATCCCCCATGAAGATTCTTTGTTAGGGGGATTATAGTAGATCTTTTTATCTTTGCTTGAGATGACACGGCTGAGACAACACTATAAGAAGACTTATGCTAGAATATATCCATTCATCAAATCACAAGGAAGCGATTATGGCCATTCAGACAGTAAACCCTGCAACAGGTGAACCCATCCAAGAATATCAAGAAATGACGACGGTAGAGTTGGATAACATTATCGTATTGTCGAATGAAGTCTATAAAAAATGGCGTGAGCTTGATATTTCCGAACGTAGTCAGTGTTTTCAGCGTTTAATTAGCCAGTTTGATCAAGACAAAGAAAATTTAGCAACACTGATGGCCAATGAAATGGGCAAACCGGTTTCTGCAGGGCGTAAAGAAGTTGAAAAGTGCCAACGTTTATGCCGCTATTATATCGACAATGCTGAAGAGTTTCTTGCCCCACGATCTATTCAAACAGAAATGCAGAAAAGTTATATTGCCTATAAGCCTATTGGAATCATTTTTGCTATTATGCCGTGGAATTTCCCCGTGTGGCAGGTGATGCGATTTGCAGTACCTAATATTATGGTGGGTAATACCGCTATTTTAAGTCATGCGCCTATTTGTACCGGCACCAGTATTGCCATTGAGCAATTATTTTTAAATGCGGGTTTTCCAGAAGGTATGTTTCGCTCTGTAGTTGTAGATAATGATGCAGCAAAATATATTATTGAGCACCCATTGGTAAGAGGTGTTACATTAACGGGTAGTGAGCGTGCGGGTAAAGCTGTGGGTGCAGAAGCAGCAGGAGCATTAAAGAAAGTGGTGTTAGAGTTAGGTGGTAGTGATCCTTATGTTATTTTAGAAGATGCAGATCTTGAAAAGGCAGCAGAAGCAATTGTAACATCACGGATGAGTAATACCGGCCAAGTGTGTATTTCTGCAAAACGCATTATTGTGCTTGATCAGGTGCATGATAATTTAGTGACCTTGGTATCAGAAAAAGTTAAGCGCTTCGACATGGGAGACCCTTTAAATGATGATACGAATTATGGCCCGATGGCGCGTGAAGATTTACGCGCAGAAGTGCATAAGCAAGTGCAAAAAAGTATTGAAAAAGGTGCAACTTGTTTAGCGGGGGGTAAACTACCTGAAGGTCGAGGATTTTATTATCCGCCCACTATCTTAACCAGTGTGGAAAAAGGCATGCCAGCCATGGATGAAGAAATTTTTGGTCCGGTGATTAGTTTTATTCGAGTGACGAGTGAGGATGAGGCGGTTGAAGTGGCTAACGACACCCAGTATGGTTTGGCTGGGGCAGTATTTACTGAAAATCTAGAACGTGGTGAGCGTTTGGCGGCTGATAAAATAAAGGCAGGTACGGTTTATGTGAATGACTTTGTGGCGTCTGACCCGCGCTTACCATTTGGTGGAATTAAAAATTCGGGTTATGGGCGTGAATTAGCAGAAATCGGTATGCATGAGTTTGTTAATGTGAAAACAATATGTGTTAAATAGCAAGGTTAATATTATGAAAGCATCAGATTTATTTTTACAGTGTTTAGAAAATCTCGGCGTGGATACTATTTTTGGTGTGCCCGGGGAAGAAAATGCCGATTTAATGATTTCCTTATTAGACTCACCGATTGAATTTGTTGTGTGTCGGCATGAACAAACAGCAGCATTTATGGCGGGTATGCACGGACATCTTACTGGCAAACCTGGTGTATGTTTGGCTACACTCGGCCCAGGCTCAACTAATCTTATAACAGGTGTTGCCAACTCAAATATGGACCGTTACCCACTTATCGCAATTTTGGGGCAGGCGAGCACTCATCGTTTGCACAAGGAATCCCATCAAAATATGGATGCCGTAGATATGTATAAGCCTGTTAGTAAATGGGCAACGACAATTCGTGAGGCAGATGTTATTCCAGAAATTATCGCAAAAGCCTATAAGGTTGCAACAGAACCAAAGCCGGGTGCTGTGATAATTGAACTGCCTGAAGATATTGCGAAATTAGATACGGATGCAAAACCGCTTGTTATCGATGATAAAAGAGGTAAGTGCCCTACACCAGAAGATGTGGATAATGCATTGGAGTTGATTGCACATTGCAAATCTGCAGTGTTGCTTGTGGGTGGTGGTTGTGTGCGTGAAGAGTGTGATGAGGAAATCAAAACGTTTTTAGATAAAACAGGTATCTATTGTGCTAGCACATTTATGGGCAAAGGTGCGGCGGATGCGAGACACGAGCAATCTTTGTATTGTGTTGGATTGGGTATGAAAGATATTGCATTAAAAGCATTTAATGAGGCGGATCTTATTATTTCAGTAGGCTTTGATATTGTAGAGTGGGCGCCGGATCACTGGAATGAAAATAGTTGCAGTCAAATTATTCACGTTGACACAATTCCTGCTGAAGTCGATAAAGATTATATTCCACAGGTTGAGCTTATCGGTGACGTTAAGCACTCACTGCACATGCTGAATTCACGCTTGTCGGATCAACACAAAAAAAATAAGGAAACTTTCGTACAGATTCGTCAGGAAATTTCGGATGATATTCATCAACACGACACAGATGATAGTTTTCCTATGAAACCACAGCGTATATTACATGATTTACGTACGGTTATGCGTGATGATGATGTGTTGTTTAGTGATGTGGGCGCTCACAAAATGTGGGTGGCGCGTCAATACCCAACCTATCTGAGTAAAACTTGCTTTATCAGTAATGGGTTTTGTTCTATGGGGTTTGCAATGCCCAGTGCTTTTGCGTGTAAACGCCTTAATCCGAACAAAAATATAGTCGCCTTATGTGGTGATGGTGGCTTTATTATGAGTATCCAGGCGATCCCAACAGCAGTGCGTTATAGCATTCCTTTCACAGTGCTGGTGTGGGAAGATGATTATTATGGTTTAATCAAGTGGAAGCAAGAAGCAGCTTATGATGCCTTTTCTCATGTGAAGTTAGACAACCCTGACTTGGTTGAGGTAGCTAGTGCGTTTGGTTGTCATGCACAACGGGTGAATTCGGCACAAGAATTGATTTCGGCGTTAGAGTCCTCTTTTGCTCATCAAGATAAACCGTCTGTGATTGTTGTTCCGGTCGATTATAGTGAAAATATGAAATTAACCAAGCACTTGGGTGAAATTTTATCGCGTTAAGCAACTGTTCGGTTGCTTTTTTATGTGAGAATTTTGAACTAATTTGGCCTGTAAAATAATTTTAAAAATTAATATTATCTTAATATAGTCTGTTTATAGTAGGTTTGGTTGTTATGTAGTTAAAATGTATTTAATACAGGCCAAAAAAATGTTTTCAGTGATTCACTCAGAAATAGCTTTAGACAACTTTAAGCAAACCGCTGTAGAGGCAGCTAGCTCTGGATGTGAAAATGCTCTTGAAGCATTAAGTGCCTGTTATGATGAGGCTGAGTCTAAGCTAAATAATCTTCACTCCCATGTTCCAAGCCTTGTTAGCCAAATACTTGATTCTCTTCTTGCTAGTGAATCAGGGCATAACGAGCATCATCGAGATTGTTTGGCGTTTTTATATGGCAAAATTAAGCACGAAGAATTAGGCTGGGATGAAAAATTGGAGCTTTTTCATCGAGCAATTTATATTGGTCAAAAAAACTTGTTTGATACAGCTCATAGATGGTTTGCTTCCAATGCTGAGGCTCTTCTTCCTGAAGAGAAGGGTGGGAATACAGCATTACATATTGCTGCATTACAAGGTAGAGTAGGAGTTGTTAGAGCATTATATGCATCTGGTGAGTTGCCTAGTAATTTGGAAGGTAAGACACCTATACATCTGGCAGTAAGGAGTGGCAAAAAGCAGTGCCTGGAATTTTTGTTGGAAAAAAATCAGTATAAGCAAATTAGTCAGCAAGATGTAGTGGGCTTTACTGCTTTAGTAACAGGAATTTTAAATTACAATGTTTCGGAAAAGCTTTCTGATAAAGAAATAGAGCTGAACAAGAATATTATAACTTGCACTTTTTTTCTGATTTATGCTGGAATTGATATTAATTTACAGACTCATGAAGTAGATTGCTTTGGTAGGAAAGTGATTAACCCAGGATTCACTGCATTACATTGGGCGATATCAAA
>JAJFJO010000311.1 GCA_021774015.1 Gammaproteobacteria bacterium | reverse complement strand
GGGTGGTGTTGCTGTTGTACCTAATAAAAGCCTTTATGACAGTGACGCTGAGTATATTAATGCAGTTTCAAGAGCAAATAAAGGTGGTTTAGATGCTGGTGTATTGCTGGAAGAAGGTATACGTGAAATATTTAAGGAGTAATAAGTATGTTTTTTAGTGCTATTGAATTAAAATTTGCTGAAATACTATCTGAGCATCCAGAACGTGAAAATGACCCGACAACGCTATTCGAAGAAATTTCTGACGTTGGCTTAGAGGGCAAAGTAAATGTGCATTTTCATAAATGTGACAATACACATTTTAACTTTTTGTTGCCACCAAGCCCCGAGGCAATACAAGATTTGCTTCATACAAATAAATCACTAGGCAATTATTTTCGAAAAATGTTTGTCGATCGCACAGAAGCAGTCAATGACGATGACATCCTATTGCAACAACTCGTTGCTGAGCGTGCGTGGTCCGATAAGGAATTTATGCAACAATTAAAAACTGATCCTAGTAGTGTTTTTAACCAAGTAACTGGCAGCGAAATAAAAGATAAGGCCTGTATAAAACTTTATGAGAATAGTGCCACTGATATTCATATTAACATTCCCCCACCCCAGATCTCTGGTGGTGCGCTAAGTGAGTCTGACCTTGCAGGCGTTGCAGGCGGTGTTTCTGGGCTTGAGGCAATGGCAAACGCAATACCATATGTAGCCACACACCCTAAAGAAACTCTAGAAAACTTCCCGGAAGCCGTTGAAAATTTCCCTGGGAATATTGAGCGTTTATTCAAAGATGGGTAATAAAGGCCCGTGTATATTAAATTTTTGCTGCCAACCATGACGCTTGAGCAATAGCACGCTTGGCGTCAAGCTCGAGCGCTTTATCTGCACCACCAATAAGTTGCACAGATTGTTCAACTTGTTGTAAATCGTAAAGCAACTCATGCTGCGGTTCTTGTCCGGCGCAAATAATAATATTATCAACCTCAATTAGATTGTCTTTACCACCCATTAAAATATGCAAGCCACGATTATCAATTTTTTGATATTGCACACCCGATAGCATTTTAACATTACGTTTTTTTAACATAGCGCGGTGTGTCCAACCTGTAGTTTTACCTAAACGCGCCCCCAGCTTACCCTTGGTGCGCTGTAGTAAAATAATGTCACGCGCCGGTTCCTCATTAGCCGGCACAATACCATCAACAGCCCCTCTTGCCGACAAGCTAGGGTCAACACCCCATTCGTTTAAGTATAAAGGAATATCAACACTGCTCGAAATGCCCGTATGGCTTAAATACTCAGACACATCAAAACCAATACCGCCAGCACCAATCACGGCCACACGTTTGCCAACTTCTTTTTTATGTAACAACACATCAATATACGATAATACGCTAGGGTGATCGATGCCAGGGATGTTTATTTTCCGTGGCAACACACCAGTCGCTAATATAACTTCATCGTAATTTTTATTTAACAGCTCTTCTGATGTCACGCACTTATCAAGAATGATATTCACATGGGTGAGTTCTAGCTGCTTAGTAAAATAACGAATGGTATCATTAAATTCTTCTTTACCAGGCACTTGCCGTGCCATATTGAGTTGCCCACCAATGACTGGATGCTCTTCATATAAATCGACAGCATGACCTCGCTGCGCTGCAATGCTAGCAAACGCCAAACCTGCAGGGCCTGAACCCACAACCGCTATTTTTTTAGGTGTTTTTGCAGGCTGATAATTCAATTCCGTTTCATGACATGCGCGTGGGTTTACCAAACAACTTGCGCGCTTGTTTTTAAATACATGGTCCAAACATGCTTGATTGCAGGCAATACAGGTATTGATTTCATCAGCACGATTTTCCTGTGCCTTATTAACAAAATTTTCATCAGCCAAGAAGGGGCGTGCCATAGAAATCATATCAGCATGACCTTGTGCCAATACGTGCTCGGCAACTTCAGGGCTATTAATACGATTTGTGGTGACAAGGGGAATGGATATATCGCGTTTGAATTTTTCACTCACCCAAGTGAATGCAGCGCGAGGGACTCGCATAGAAATCGTAGGAATACGTGCCTCATGCCAACCAATACCTGTATTAATAATCGTTGCGCCGGCTTCTTCGATTGCTTTGCCAAGCGTGATTATTTCTTCCCAGCTACTACCGTCTTTTAGCAAATCAATCATAGAAAGGCGAAACATAATAATAAAATTATCACCCACTGCTGCGCGTGTGCGCTTTACAATGTCTATCGGAAAGCGAATTCGGTTATCATAACTGCCACCCCACTTATCTTTACGTTTATTGGTGTGTGTAACGATGAACTGATTAATAAAATAACCTTCAGAGCCCATAATTTCTATGCCATCAAAACCTGCCTCTTGTGCAAGCAGCGCACAACGCACAAAAGCATCAACGTTTTTATCAACAGCACGCGTGCTTAAGGCAAATGGTTTAAACGGGCTAATAGGGGATTTAATGCGTGATGGCGCAACGGGAAAGGGGTGATAAGCATAGC
The DNA here is from genome assembly GCA_021774015.1 of Gammaproteobacteria bacterium. Taxonomy (GTDB): domain Bacteria; phylum Pseudomonadota; class Gammaproteobacteria; order Coxiellales; family Coxiellaceae; genus JAJFJO01. Next base: position 5,265 of record JAJFJO010000311.1, on the reverse strand, counting down.
GGCCCGTATGTAGAATTTGTAAAAGTATTTTCCCATCAGCTTGGTGCACGGCTTCTGGTATAACACTCCAAGCTTTCATTTCACGCTTATTGGTAAGCTTCGCGCCCCTGGGCTTTGCGATGCCTAATAGCGTGGGCGATATACCACCCGTAACCATTAACCCTACACCACCACGTGCACGCTCTGCAAAATAAACAGCCAGTTTCTCTTGCCCACCTTTTTCTTCTTCAAGGCCTGTGTGCATGGACCCCATCAACACTCTATTTTTTAGGGTTGTGAACCCAAGGTCTAGTGGTTCTAGCAAATGAGGGTATTTAGGGTGAGGCATAATGTAAAATCCGTTTTTTGTAGCAAGTATAGATTGTAAAGGAGAGTGGAGGGGTTGTCATGTAGGCTTTTTTACCCTAATTTTTCTCTTCGCGATCGCAAGTATAGCCTGTCTTCTTTGTACCATTTACCCAAACCTCGCGATCTTTGCTGCTAATGCTTAGATTGCAGATTGGAAATTGACCAAGGTCCACATGTTTCACTCTTATTTCATTTCCTCTACACTGTTTGTCGTTATGCGGGCAGCAAGCATATTCACCCTCTTCAAGTTTTTTGCCGTTCCCACTCCAGTAATAAGACCGGGGCCAATGGTTGGGTCCAAATTGTTTTGCAAAAATTGAAATATCTGTGTTGTTGTGCACGCAAAACGCCACGCTACTAACGCTGAAAGTAGTAACTACAAGAAATAAAAGACTATTTATTATAATTTTCATGGGTATTTTCCTAAACTAACTAAGCGTATATGGTTAATTATAGGCTATTTTAAATGATTTTTTGGCCGACTTACTGGCGTGCGCGGTTCCGTGTCAGGTCTGTGCATGGTTCCGAAAACCGACTTGCTGGCGTGCGCGGTTCCGTGTCAAGTCTGTGCATGGTTCCGAAAGCCGACTTGCTGGCGTGCAAAATATCAAGATTCTTTTTGTGACGATTTTCTTTTGCTAGGGTGCTTCCAACCGCGGACACTGCGTTGTTGTGCTCGTGCGATAGTAAGCTGGTTGTCGGGAGCATCCTGATTAAGAGTAGAGCCCGCCGCAACGGTAGCATCTTTGCCAATTTTAATCGGGGCAACGAGCGATGTATTCGAACCAATAAAAGCACTATCGCCGATCTGCGTTTGCCATTTTTCAACGCCATCGTAATTACAGGTAATCGTGCCCGCACCAATATTCACTTCTTTACCAATAATGGCATCACCCAAATACGTCAAGTGACTTGCCTTGCTGCCTTCACCCAATACGGTCTTTTTAATCTCAACAAAATTTCCTACTCGTGCATGCTCTTCAATAACAGTACCTGCACGCAACCGTGCAAAAGGACCGATAGACGTGTTCGAAAAAATTTTTGACCCTTCAACAACACTGTTTGCAAGTATTTCAACGTGCTCACCAATCTCCACATCTTTTAAATACACATTAGGGCCAATCTTAGAGTGCGCACCTATTTTAACACTCCCTTCCATGATTACGTTAACATCAAGTATGACTTCAGGCGCTATTTTTACTTGGCCTCGAATATCTAAGCGTGCAGGATCCAAAACAGTAACACCCGAATACGTTAATTTTTTTGCAAGTGTTTGCTGATAGTAGCGTTCCAATGTTGCTAACTGCCAACGGTCATTAACACCGCTTACTTCCTCATGTCCGTGCGCCATCACACCGCCCACAGGAAAACCATCGTCTACCGCTAATGATACAATATCCGTTAGATAATATTCTTGCTGCTTGTTGTTATCTTTTAATCGGGGTAACCAAGATTTTAAATGCGCAACTGATGTGATTAATATGCCTGTATTAATTTCATTGATTTTCAATTGCTGCTGATTAGCATCTTTATGTTCGATAATCTTAATGATATTACCAAATTCATTACGAACAATACGCCCAAAACCGGTAGGATCTTCCAGCTCTGTAACTACCAAACCTAAACCACTATACGGTGTTTCTAAAACAAGCTGGCGCAGTGTGCGAGTTGAAATAAGCGGCACATCACCATAAAGCACTAAAACTTGGTCGTCATCATTATCGCAAAAAGGTAACGCTTGTTTAACAGCATGGCCTGTTCCTAACTGCTCCTTTTGCTTTATCCATTTAACAGGAAGATAACTCATCTCAGTGGGAACACGCTCACCCCCATTGCCATAAATCACAAAAATATCTTCTGCCTCTAAAGTACGTGCGGTATTGACCACATGCTCAAGCATCGGGATGCCACCAATAGTATGAGAAATTTTAGGTTGAGAGGAGGCCATGCGCTTGCCTTTACCGGCAGCTAAAATAACAACTTTTAATCCCATTGCGCATCCCTACCTGTTACTGACTATGTACTAGCGCCCACCAGGCTTGCGTATTGATTGAATCGCTCGTATCTGAGCAACGGCCTCTGCTAGCTCCATCAATGCTTTTGAATATTCAAGGCCCGCTTTTTGTTTTTCTAGTGATTTTTCAGCATACTCTTTCGCAGCAACTGCAGCAGCCTCATCAAGATCTTCAGCACGCACCGCAGTATCAGCCAGCACTGTGATCATTGTTGGCTGAACCTCTAGCATTCCACCAGAAATATAAAATACATCTTCATCACCATTTTCTAACACAGCATGAACTTGGCCTGGTTTCAACTCAGTGATAAGCGCTGTATGACCCGGATAAATACCCAGCTCACCAGCGCTGCCCGTCACCACAATATGACGAACATTACCTTTAAATAGCGCCGCTTCCGCACTAACAACATCTAATTCCATAACGGGTATTTCTTCGGACATACGTCACCTATAATGATTTTGCCTTTTCGATGGCTTCTTCAATACCACCTACCATATAAAATGCTTGCTCAGGTAAATCGTCATAGTCACCATTCAAAATACCTTTGAACGCACGGATCGTGTCTTTTAGTGATACGTACTTACCGGACTGACCTGTAAATATTTCAGCAACAAAGAACGGTTGTGATAAAAAGCGTTGAATTTTACGAGCACGGCGTACTGATTGTTTATCTTCTTCAGATAGTTCATCCATACCTAGAATCGCAATAATATCTTTTAACTCTTTATAACGCTGCAGTGTTTCCTGAACACCGCGAGCAACACGATAATGCTCTTCGCCAATCACTAACGGATCTAATTGACGACTGGTTGAATCTAGCGGGTCAATCGCTGGGTAAATACCCAACTCAGCAATTTGTCGTGACAACACGATAGTTGCATCCAAGTGAGCAAAGGTGGTAGCAGGAGATGGGTCCGTTAAATCATCCGCAGGTACATATACTGCTTGAATAGAAGTAATCGAACCTGTTTTAGTTGATGTAATGCGCTCTTGCAAGTTACCCATTTCCTCAGCCAGAGTAGGTTGATAACCCACCGCAGAAGGCATACGACCTAACAATGCAGACACTTCTACACCAGCTAATGTGTAACGATAAATGTTATCAATAAACAATAAAACATCACGGCCATCATCACGAAAACTTTCTGCAACAGTCAATCCTGTTAATGCAACACGCAAACGATTACCTGGAGGCTCATTCATTTGTCCATAAACTAACGACACTTTATCTAATACGTTAGATTCTTTAATTTCATGATAGAAGTCATTACCTTCACGAGTACGCTCACCCACACCAGTAAATACAGAGTAACCACTATGCTCAACCGCAATGTTACGAATCAGCTCCATCATATTAACGGTTTTACCGACACCAGCACCACCAAACAAACCAACTTTACCCCCCTTAGCAAAAGGGCATAGCAAATCAATCACCTTTACACCAGTTTCTAAAATCTCTGTGCTGCCGGATTGTTCTAAAAAACTTGGGGCTTCACGGTGGATTGGCATTTTTCTTTCTGAACCAATATCACCACACTCATCAATAGGGTCACCAAGAACATTCATAATACGACCCAGTGTTTTTTCACCAACAGGAACTTGAATCGGATTGCCTGTATTAGTCACAGACGCACTTCTTTTTAAACCCTCAGTGCCGCCCATTGCAATTGTTCTAACCACGCCATCGCCCAAATGCTGCTGAACCTCTAGCGTTAGGTTATTATCATCTATATGCAAAGCATCATATACTTTTGGCACGCTATCACGTGGGAATTCCACATCAACTACCGCGCCAATAATTTCTGTGACTTTACCCGCTGTATTCATAGTTCTTTCCTCGATTATGTCAATCTATCAGTTATTCAATTGCTGCAGCCCCGCCAACGATTTCAGCAATTTCTTGCGTGATGCTCGATTGACGCGCTTTGTTGTAGGCAAGCTGCAATTCTTTAATAATGTCTGTCGCGTTATCTGTTGCGCTTTTCATCGCAACCATCTGTGCTGCCTGAAAACAGGCAATATTTTCAACGACAGCTTGATATACCTGCGATTCAATATAGCGAATCAGCAGTTTGGTTAGTAAATCTTTGGCTGAATCAGGTTCATAAATATAATCCCAATGACCAGCACTTTCTTCTTCATCCATTTGAGGCAAAGGTAGCAATTGCTCTATTTTTGGTTGCTGCTTCATTGTGTTGATGAATTTATTACTCGCCAAATAAATCGCATCAAGTTTTCCATCATCAAATAAGTCCAGCATTGTTTTTACAACACCAATAATATCCTGCACATCAGGTGCATCACCTAAGTGTTCTTTAGCGGCAATAACATGTCCACCAAACTGCTTAAAAAAATGTGCGCCTTTACGACCAATTAAACACAAATCAATCTCAATATCCTTGCTTTCAAGCTCGCGCATATCAACAAGTGTTGTGCGCAACAAATTAATGTTGAGCCCACCGCATAACCCGCGATCGCTAGTAACAATGATAAAGCCAACTCGCTTTAATTCAGTGCGAGGAATCAAATAAGGGTGGCGAAATTCACTATGACTCGCCGCAACATGACTAATCACTTTGCGTATTTTGCTGGAGTAGGGACGCGATGTCGCCATGCGATCCTGTGCTTTACGCATTTTACTCGCCGCAACTAGCTCCATAGCACGCGTGATTTTCTTCGTGCTATTAACGCTAGCGATTTTTGTCCGTATTTCTCTTGCTTGTGACATCGTTATTTAATACGCCTGGGTTTTTTTAAATTCTTCAATAACAGCAACCATCTTCGCCGTTATCTCATCAGAAAGTTTGGGGTGTTGATTAATATCATCCAACAAACTTTGATGTTGATCGTGCACAAAGCTGATAAAAGCATGTTCAAAATCCACGATCTTCTTCACATC
>JAJFJO010000032.1 GCA_021774015.1 Gammaproteobacteria bacterium | reverse complement strand
ATAGATTCACCGTGTATGCATAATATTAAACCGAGTTCTTGCATGGCTTCTAGTAATGGATACATGCTCTGAATGTTGCTGACACCGGCTTGGGAATGTGTGGTCGCACCCGCAGGGTATAATTTACAGGCAACAATAGAGTTGCTTGCTTTGGCTTTAATTAATATATCTTCATTAAGTTCATCGTTTAAATACAATGTCATTAATGGGTTGAATGTCACGCCTTCGGGAACGTGCGCTACAATGTCTTGTCGATACTCAAGGGCATGCTCAACCGTTGTGATCGCCGGGATGAGGTTTGGCATAACGATGGCGCGACCAAATTGTGCTGATGTATCAAGTACAGTTCGAGCAAGGTAGGCATTGTCGCGCAAATGGCAGTGCCAGTCATCGGGTTGGGTGATCGTAATATATTCCATCTGATGGTTGTCTCACCGGGTTTTTAAAAAAAGTGGTTTCTATGGTAGCACACCTATTGGCAAGTGGTGTATATTGTGCGCCTTATAAAGTCTGATGTAGGGAGTAAACCAGTGAGTCGTTTAATTGGAGCAAAGTGTGCAGCAATTGTACTAGCTTGTAGTGTGGGTTTTATGTCGGCTAATGTGCAAGCGGCAAGCAATGCGCAGTTAGAAGCGCAAATTCATCAGCTTATGCAACGCACCCAACGTTTACAAACTGAAGTGGTGAGTTTACAGGCTCAACTTCATCATCGTGCTCGTGGTACAAAACTCTCAAGTAACGCTGGGAAAAGAAAAGCACATCACCTTAAATATCATAATTTGACAAAGCATTCTCAGCACTCGGCGGCGCGTAGGTCTTTATATGATATGACACGTTTCCATCATTCAGTTACAGTGACGACCTCTCCATTTTTAGGTTTGCGCTCTGCGTACGATGCCTCGGATGTGTTGAACCAGCTATCTTCCGTTAATGAAGATTTTACATTGCTGAGAAAGCGTTCACAGCTTGAGCATATCTTGGATGAAGAGGGTGCGCCGATTGTACGCCCTATTATTGCACTCAGTGGTGGTGTTGCGGGTCAGGTTTTCTCGCAGGGTGGTTTTAATTCAAGATCGACGGATGGTATTAGTTTGTCATCATCTGAATTGGATATGGAGGCGATTGTCGGAAATTGGGCGAGCGCGTTTATGTCTTTAGACTACGATAATACGCCGGTTTCACAAGGTAACCGCGCACCAAGAGGTGAGATCTATTTGCGCCGTGGATTTGTTACTATTGGTGACCTGTTTAAATCTCCTTTCTATGTCACGATTGGTGAGATGTATGCACCCTTTGGGCAATTTTCAAGTGCGATGGTGAGTTCGCCATTGACGTTATCTTTAGCGCGGATTCGTGCAACGGTTGCTTTGACTGGTTATTACAATAAGGGTCTTAATATTATTGCATTTGGTTATGATGGTTTTCAAACATCAGGTGGTGCGCCGATATTTAAACAGGGCGGTGCACGCATTGGTTATGCACATTTATTTGGTAATGTGCAATTTGCAGGTAGCGTCTCATATGTATCTAATATTGCTGACTCAGAAGGCATGCAGGCAAATGGTTTGTCTTTGTTGGTTAGTCCTTCAGGCACGATAACTAACTTTGCTGGGTTTGCCATAAATCCTGGTGGTAATCATTTAGCGCATAATGTTCCAGGTATTGATGGCAATGCTAAGCTTGGTATAGGTGATTTCACTGTTATTGGTGAATATGTCGGTGCTATAACCACATTTAACCCAGCCGATTTAACGTTTAATGGCTCTGGCGCGCAACCTCAAGCATTGCATACTGAATTAGATTACTCTACGCATTGGTGGCATAAACCCGTTGTATTAGGCATTGCTTATGGGCATTCATGGGATGCGTTGCCACTGAATTTACCAGAAAATAGTTTTACCGGTGTATTTAATATTTCTCTTTGGAAAAACACAATTCAAGCGATTGAGTACCGTCATGATATTGATTATTCGTCGAGTGCTACCTCCAGTGGTGCGGGTGTGATGCCTGTTCCACCAAACAATCGTGGTACCGGTGGAACGCGCAACTCTGTGCTTGCGCAAATTGGGGTGTATTTCTAGGTCAAAACTACGGTATTGTTGCCACCCTGTTTCATCGCCATAATGGGTCATCAATTAATGGAAGCTCTTGGGGTTATCCGTGGAGGTGGCTATGTTAAATGGGGTGTTGGAACTTTCACCTATCAAAGATTTTTTATGCCAGCGCCGGCTGATTAGTAATGAGAAAATTTCTCGGGATGAGTTATTGGTGCTGTCTGATTTATTAGAAAAGCATGCCAATATTGCCATTGGTGATAATGTGTATCCGTTGAGTGTGATGGAGGCGTTGGCGCTAGCAACGGCATTAATTGCGCGTGGCTATCGAGATCGCGCTGATATATTAGGTATTTCTGAGCATACCGTTCGCGACTATGAGCGAAGGGCAAAAACGAAACTAGATGTTCCTTCAAAAATGTTGGCGGTTTGCAAAGCCATTCAAATGAATATTATCGAAATATTATAACTTTCTTTCGTCCGTGCGGCATACAGCACAATTTTCAGTAAGTATACTTTTTCTATCTAATAAAAAAGGAATTTTTATTAGTCATGTTTTTATGAAATCACGCATGGATTCTAGGAAAAATAGAGTGTGCTATGAAAAATTATAAATATACATTGCGATGCTTGGTGAGGTGTTGCGATGAGTAGAAAACAACTGGAAGGTTTGGTTGCTTTTCATTCGCGAGGTTATTGTGATTTGCGAGTGTTGAGTGCAGAAGCGCGTCGTCATCTGGTGGCATTGTTTGATCAGGTCAAGCAAGCGCCTAGTTTGGTTGAGCATGACGACTCTTCGCTGGGAGAGCATGTTGATGAAATGATGTCGGCTACTCTTGAAGGTGCTAATAGCAAACGATTTTATTTAGCTTCACAACAGTTTTCAGGAAAGCAAAAAGAGTCATATTTGCTTGCGTGGGGTAAAAAATACGCTAAGAAATTGTCAGACTCAGAATATTGGGTGCAACAATTTGGGTCTGTTCAAGGCAGGCAGCAGCGTGCAGAAATCGATCGTATTAAAAAACACTGGATAGACATTGAGATATTTGGAGAGTGTTCTATAAGCATTTTGTTGTATTTAGCAAGTCGTGTTCTCCCAGACATTGCGGAATATATTAAAACAGCTCGGTTGGAATTGATGTTTAGGCGTGAACAGATGTCTCCGAGAGATGGGCATCGCTTTAAAGAGTATCTTGATAAGCTTGAGTTAAATATGAAGCATATTAAAACGGCGCTTGTTGATACTATGTTGGCTAAGCTTCAAGTATGTTCCGATACAGAAGTCATAGTGGACTATAGCTTGGTGTATATGAAAACCAAGCGATTATATGAAATTGCAGGTATATCGGAGCATCTTTCTAAAAATGCCGATAAGCCGCAATTGCTTCATGCTCAAGAATTTTTTGCTTTGCATCGTTACGTGGAAAAAGAAGGGCAAAAAAATCATCATCGCTGTTTAAAACAACTTAAATGGCTTCGTGATGAAAATGGGTTCGTGCGTTGTGTTTCAAGAGGTCGATATTTAGTGGTTCCACCAGGGGTGGATCGTTATGTCCCATCGGATACATGGTGGAGTGCGCTATTTAATAACTTTGACCCTGAGCGAGACTTTGTGTGGAAGAACTTTAGTAATAAGGCATTTTTGATTGCGCGCTTGAAGGTTCTGGAGACTCGTCAAGTTACATTTTCCAGTGCCGATTTTTCTGGGTGTCAAGATTACCTGGATCTTAATGATTTATCTAAACAGCTTAAGCTTGAAATGGTGAACAGTCATAGACAGCGTTCTAGAGGTTTATTCAAATTTTTATTTAAGCGTCGCAATCATGTGTTAGATGCCTGGCAAGAATCAATTATACAGAGCCAGCGCTATATTATTAAGCATAAAATTGATTTGCTCAAACAAGTGTATGAGAATTATAAAGCAAGATTAATGTTGGGTGATAAAAATGAAGCTGCTAGCTATAAGGTTACCACGCAAGAATTTTTAATTAATATTGGCAAAGCAATAGAAAATTTTGGTGCTTTTGATCTTGATGATGTTCATTTTAATAAAATTAAGCGGCAATTTGAGTCGGGGCTAGATATTAGTAATGTGAGCTTAGATATGCATATAGAGTCAAAGTTGGCAGAAATAGTAGGTGCAAAAGGTCATTTAAAGGGTGATGGGTATTTGGCTACTGTCTACCACTATTTTAGAGGAGTGGCTTGTTTTGATGAAGAGAAATGCGCTCGTTTTAAAAGGCGTTGTCAGCCAGCAACGCGCTTTGTTTTAGCTAATGCAAAAGAAATTCTTGTTACTTTTATTCACCAGTTGAGTGTTGGGAGTGTGATTTCTGCTGTAGAAAATGAAACTGAAAATTTAAAACGAGCATTATGTTTCATTAGAACGTTTGGGATGGAGTGTGAGCAGCAAGAGTTACAAAAATTATTGACTTCTCTAAAGGTTGTTTATCTACAGGCTGGTTCACAGGAATTTGCACACATCCTTTATGCTGACTCTTTTGTTTTGGTGGAAGAGTTGCTTGCTAATTTTGGAGACTCTGCATTGCAGCAATGTGCAGTGCTTATGAGGCAAGCTAGATTGGGGGTATCTAAAGACTGTGATCAAGTATTTAAACGTTATTGCAGCGGGCAATATGATGAGATAATTAAAAACCAACAGCAAGCCAGAATTGCAGGGCGGATGTCTCAATTACGATTGCAGCTTGCTGAGCTGTTGCACAAGAGGGTGGGGTATAATGGATTTCAGAGTGGACCATTGTTAATCTTATTCGATGAAATGAGTGCGGCTGGTCGTCGATCAGTTGAGTTTGATGAAATGACGGCAGAAGCAAGAGGCTTGCTGAATCCGCGTAGTAAAGGATATTCTTTACAACCCTTATTTAATGCATATTTAGATGCAGCAGTT
>JAJFJO010000310.1 GCA_021774015.1 Gammaproteobacteria bacterium | reverse complement strand
ATCCTCAAATTCAAAATTCTTCTAATCTTGTAAAAAAACCAACATTAAAAATTAACTCCCCTAAACTGGAATACGCTTTTTAATTTTTTTAATTTTAAAATCATTAACACGACGGGGGGTTTTGATATTCGTTAAATGGACCAAAGGTCACTTGCGTCTTAGGAAACCAAATATAATTGAATACCATAGCAAAATTAGCTGAAATGTTGTAACCCAACAGAAAGCCACCCGCAAAGCCGCCATCCTTTGCATCAATAGGTGCTGCCACCGCTGCCGCACTCGTAGGGTCAACAGTCAATAAACTCCATTCGCTGACCCCATAACCACCACTCACACCAATAAAAAACGGGTACTTGGTATTAGCGTAGGATAAACGCGGACCTAGCACAAGTGCCAGTAACAGCAGCAAACAATAGACTGCTCTTTGTGGTTTATGTAATAGGCCCAACATTATATTCTCACTATTTCAGCAAGCAAATGCTTACATGCAGTCACTTTTAAATTTATTCTGCGACCTAACGCAGTTGTTATAATCCGCTTTACAGACAGCTGCATTCCCCCAAGGTTGGTGAGCACACCAGCTCCCCTCATGACTACATAAAGATGCGGATGACGCAGCAACTTCAGCCATATAAATCGTACCCCAGGAAACATTTTGACCCATAATATGAGCACCTTTTACCGCAACATATTCAAAGCAACTGCTGCTATCATAACCGTGGCTAAAAACGTTTGGTTTGTGCTTAGGACAAAACCGTGCTTTGGGTGGATGAGAGCCCAAGCAATCCATGGCACCATTTTTAACAAATGGATCAGCAGCAAAACCATTAACGACAAATAAGGAACTTGCCACGACCAGTAACATTGTAAGAACAAACTTTTTCATAATAGACCCTTCCGTTTGATAAAATGTCATACAAAACAACGCCGTAATTATGCCACAACCCTCTCCGATTGCAAGGCTGGCGGCGATCACCAGAGACTTAAACCCAAGAAACGCAGAAGACCTATTGTCTACTTAGATATAGTTATACAGTCATGCAGAATTGCGACTTGCATTAATATTGGCCGCCAACGACTTCAACACCAGCTTGTGCAAGGCTTTCTTTTGAGTGGTTGTCATAACTTTGACACTCCGCAGCTCCATCATGGCATACTGCTGAATGACCAATAATGGCAGCACCAAATCATTGCGTAACTGAATCGAGTGTTGCAGCACCGGATCATCATCTAACAACCGCTCCTGACCAGACACTTTCTTTAACATCTCCTCTGTTAACTGCGCCTCACGCTGCAGCTTGCTCCAGTAAGCACCAAAGCGTTTGTCTTTGCGCAAATATTGCGTCAATTGAAAGTTGGATTTCGCTAAACTTTGCATGGCATTTTGGACAATCGTCCGGAAAAATAAAGAGTGCCGATACAAACGTTTAATATCAGTGTCTCGCCCTTGGTCCCATAACTGTGATAATGCTGTGCCCAAGCCATAAAACCCAGGCACATTTTGTTTCATTTGACTCCAAGAGCCTACAAAAGGAATTGCACGCAAATCTTCAAACTGTAGTGCGCCTTTTACGTTTCGACTCACTGGCCTACTCGCGATATTCATTTCGCCATAATACTGCAGCGGCGCAATTTTTTCCAAATAAGGCACAAATAAAGGGTCTCTCTTCAATTCTAAATACGCGCCATAACTTAAATTCGACAGCTCATCTAGCAGACGTATATCTGACTCACTTAACTCCAATCGCTGCTGTCCAAATACCCGCGCTTGAATACCGGATGTAAACAACTGCTCAACGTTATAACTCGCCACCGCTTCGTTACCAAACTTTGAGCTAATCGTTTGGCCTTGAATCGTTAAGTGTATTTGATGCTGTTCAAAAATATTTTCAAAAGCACGATAAAATTGATGTGTGCTACCACCCCCTCGAGCTGGTGGCCCTCCACGCCCATCAAAAAAAACCACGTCAATGTCGCTGCGTTGTGCGAGCTCTGCCAAAGATCGCTTACACTGAAAAATTTGCCAATTCGCTGTTAAATACCCACCATCTTTCGTGCCATCTGAAAAGCCGAGCATAATGCATTGCTGACACTGGCGCTGCTGTAAATGCTTGCTATATAACGGATGTGCGTACAACTCTTGCATGATATTTGACGCGTGCTGCAAATCGGTAATCGTTTCAAATAATGGTACAATATCGAGTGCTAAACGTGTTTTTGAAAAGCCTGCCCAGTAAGCTAATAACATAACCTCAATAACATGATATGTTGCTTGCGTGTTGCTAATCACATAACGATGCAATCCCATTTCACCATTTTTTTCTTGAATTTGTTGCGCAACACGTAACGAGCCAATTAAATCATATAGCGCCGCATCTTTTTCTAACCACTGAGCATCAATAACAGATCGCGGCGTTTTCAATAAACTATTTAACAGCTTTAATTTATTATTTGCCGACAGTCGGGAATACTGACTGCACTGCTCTTGTAGCTCGACTGGTAGTTGCTTGTCTTTAACCAATCGTTTTAATAGTTTTGCTAACACATTCGTATGCTGACGACTATCTTGACGCAGATCAATGCTCGCAAAATGAAATCCAAACGTATTAACCGCTACAATAACCGCATCAACTTGCTCGATAAATAAACCTTGGTGCTTACCATGCAATAGCTGCCTTAACTGGACAAGATCAGCCAGTAATTCGTCGCTGCTTTTATAGGCAACATCCTTTTGTTTCTTGGCTCCTGCAAACTTAGACCGCTCTAATTTCTCATAAATATTATTTAATATCGGCCACATTTCTGGAAAAGTTAGCCGCCTTTTTAATTGCTTAATTTCATCCTGGTATAACGTTAAAATGCTACTACGCAGGTCATCGGCCATTTGTGCTGTGATGTCAGGCGTCACATTGGGGTTGCCATCTCGATCACCCCCTGGCCAAAAACCCAACTCAATCGCTGTCGGCACATGGGTATCTTGTTTTAACACCGGTGATAACGTTTGCTGCAGTTGTATTTGTAAGTTTTTATACACAGGATAAAACACATTTTTTAAAAAATACAACAATGAGCGTGCTTCATCCAGTGGTGAAGGTTGCTCTGTATTTTTAAAAGACGTTTTGCCCAGCTGCATTAACAATCGATAGGCAGCCTCTAAATTATT
>JAJFJO010000309.1 GCA_021774015.1 Gammaproteobacteria bacterium | reverse complement strand
TATGCAATTATGCTCACCAAAGCAGAATACAATCAAATTCTGGAAGATGAATCAGCGTATGATCAGTTATCTCAAAGAACAAACGATTTTCAACCGTATCGACCTTAGCAGGTATGTGCAATTATTTTGTAATAGGATTTTTAAATAAAGGATAAATTTATGGAAATTGATAATGAAATATTAACCGATGCAACAGAAGAAGATATTACAGCGATTTATCATGGTACCCAATCTTAACTATCTTGAAGACTAATCTCGGCTTCAATCTCAGCTTTGATTTTGCTATTCAGCCAAGCTTTCACCTTAGCAATATCATTGATTTTAACTGCGCCCATTAAATATACAGGGCAACCCCTCTTTCATTGTAATTTTTCATTAAGTTGCGGAATTTTATTGATGGAAATACAACTAATTGAATCTGCAAATTAAAAAATATATTTTAATATAATTCCCACACATATCCTCACCCCTAGAAATTACCGCAATAAATTGGCATCTTAGCAGGGAAGCCCGGCTGTTCGCGCACTAATTTCGGCACCATATAACCTGGCAATTGCTGCATCATCTCCCACACCAAGGCACGCGCTCGCTCTTCAGTGATATCAAAATGAGCAGCGCCTTGCACGGGATCTAATACATGCAAATAATACGGAATAATGTGATTTGAAAATAATACATCACTGAGATTAACCAATGCATCAACCGTATCATTAATGTTTTTTAATAATACGGTTTGATTCAATACTACAATATCTTTATTGCGGCAAGCATTTAAAACTGAAATAACCTCACCATCAATTTCATTGGCATGGTTGCAGTGTATTACCATAATAACTTGCAAGCGCGTTTCAGATAATATAGAAATAAACTCATCAGTAATACGTGTCGGCAAAACAACAGGCAACCGCGAATGAATACGAAGTCGTTTTACATGTGGTATTTTTTCTAGCGCTACAATTAATTGTTTTAACTGCACATCTTTCACGATCAAAGGATCACCACCACTTAATATCACCTCAGTAATACTCGCATCATTTGAGATATATTCAATCGCTTTCAACCAGCCCTGCATTCCCGTCACATTATCGTCATACGGAAAATGTCGGCGAAAGCAATAGCGGCAGTTAATCGCACAACCACCGCTCAAAGTCAGCAACACACGGCCATGGTATTTATGCAGCAAACCCGGGATAGGATTAAATTGATTTTCCTGTAATGGATTTTTTGTATAGCCTGGATAAACATCGCATTCTTGCACTTGTGGCAACACCTGTAACAACAACGGATCGCTGGGGTTGCCTTTTTCCATGCGATCGACAAAACACTCCGGCACTCGCAACGTGAAGTCTTTAACGGCAGAGTTAACCCCCGCTGTATTAGGTAACGTTATAGCAAGCCGATCCGCCAGTTCTTGTGGATCTGTAATCGCACTCGCTAATTGTTGTTGCCAATTGGACATGAATGCTCTTCACCTTATAGGTTGATGTGGACGACATGTTATGCAAGTTGCGCTAGATATACAAACAAGATCTCACTATACTTATAACATGATGAAAAAAATACTATTTTTGGCGTGTATAATACTATCCATCGGGGCTTTGGGGCAAACCTGGAACAATCCGCATACGGGCAATCTTCAACAGAACGTTCGTTACAGCGCCTTTAGTGGCCCACCCAAAACACTCGACCCGGCTCGCGCCTACTCTTCCGATGAAATTCAATTTATCGCACAGATTTATGAGCCACCCTTACAATATCATTATTTAAAAAGGCCATTTGAGTTAACGCCTTTAACCGCCACTAAAATGCCGACGGTTACCTATTACAATGCGAAAGGCCAAAAACTCCCACTCACTACAAACCCTAAAGATGTGGCTTATAGTATTTATAATATCTATATTAAGCCCAACATTTATTATCAACCTCATCCAGCACTCGCCAAGAACAAGCAAGGGCAATACGTTTACCACAACATAACTGTTGACGATCTCAATAATGTGCACAACCTCGGTGACTTCAAGAAAACTGGCACACGCGAACTCACCGCAGAGGATTTTGTCTATCAAATAAAACGCCTGGCAGACCCCAAGCTTAACTCGCCGATCTATGGCTTTATGAATAAATACATTTTGGGCTTAAAACCCTATGCAAAAATACTACAACAAGCCTACGACAAAGCGACTGTCACTGAAGAAGCGCAGCCCTATGTTGATTTGCGAAAACATCCCATTGAAGGCGCTAAAGTTATTAGCCGTTATCATTACCAAATAAAGATTAAAGGTGCCTATCCACAATTTAAGTTTTGGCTGGCTATGCCATTTTTTGCTCCTGTACCTTGGGAAGCGATTTATTTTTATTCGCAGCCTGGCATGCTTGATCGCAACATCACGATGGACTGGTATCCAATAGGCACCGGCCCTTATGAGCTCATCGAAAACAACCCAAACAAACAAATGGTGTTACAACGTAATCCTAATTTTCGCGGGGAACGCTACCCCAGCGTTGGAGAACCCACCGATAAAAGCAAAGGCTATTTAATTGACGCAAATAAAAAAATGCCTTTTGTCGATAAATTTATATTTAGCCTTGATAAAGAAAGTATCCCACGCTGGAATAAATTTTTGCAGGGTTATTATGACAAATCAGGTGTGAGCGCAGATAGTTTTGATCAGGCTATTAAAATCGATAAAAATGGCAAACCCATTTTAACCGATGTTTTAAAAAAGAAAGGTATTCAACTAAATACCACCATCAGCCCTTCTATTTATTATATGGGTTTTAATATGATTGATAATATTGTTGGCGGTTACGGCATCAAACAAAAGAAACTCCGTCAAGCCATTGCAATCGCATTAGATTATGAAGAATACATTTCTATTTTCATGAACGGTCGCGGCATACCCGCCCAAGGACCCATACCACCTGGTATTTTCGGCTACAAAGACGGCAACATTAATGACTTCGTGTATTTTATGCAAGGAAATAAAGCGCATCGCAAACCGTTAGCTGAGGCAAAAAAATTATTAGCCGAAGCAGGTTACCCAAATGGCATCAACCCAAAAACAGGCAAGCCACTAGTTTTAAACTATGATGCCACCTCAACGGGAAGCCCTGATGATAAAGCACGCTTCAACTGGATGCGTAAACAATTTGCGAAACTAGGCATTCAACTGAATATTCGCAGCACAGACTACAATCGTTTTCGTGACAAAGTCCGCAATGGTAACGCACAAATTTTTTCTTGGGGATGGCTCGCTGATTACCCAGATCCTGAAAATTTTCTATTCTTATTATATGGACCTAACGCTAAAGTTAAGTTCGGCGGTGAAAATGCAGCAAATTACAATAACCCAAAAGTCAATAAATTGTTCGATAGCATTAAGAGCATGTCTAACGGCCCTGCTCGCCAAGAAAAGATAGATCAACTGTTACAAATAGTTCGTGCCGACAGCCCTTGGATCTGGGGCGTGCATCCTATCGATTTTACGTTAAGCCATCAGTGGAACCGCGCCTCAAAACCACATGCGATGGCCAACAACACATTAAAATACGAACGGCTGCATGTTGAAAAACGCGGCAAATTACGCAAAGCATGGAACAGTCCAATTTTATGGCCGATTATTGTCCTCACTATCTTTTTACTGTCGCTATTCATCCCGCTGGTAATTACTTACTGGCGCCGCGAAAAGCGCCCGAATGTTAAGCGGTTTTAGCTTGAATATATTCAGCTTCTTTCTTTAAACAAATCATCTAGTGTCACAACACTATCTACAAGTTCTTCAGAGTACATCGATTCTTGCAGGCCATTTGCAAGTATAAGCGATAGAAAGACCTCTCTCTGTGTTTTAGTTTGGCGACGAAATACATCTATTTTGTTTATCAAAATTTTTGCATATGCCTTATCTATTTTAAAAGACGCTTGATTATATTTTATTTCGCACAAGGTAATTGCATGATCATTGCGGCTAAGCAATAAATCAACCTGTGCACCGTTATTTTCTTTTGATTTTTTGGCAGGGATATATTTCCATGAACTTGCTATGCCACCAGATTTAATCCCTAACGCACTAACCACTTGATCAATATGCTTCATAACAACTGCTTCAAAGGCATACCCAGACCAAGCTTTGTATGACGGCTTATCACACTGCGACACCCAATACCCCTCAAGAAATGTGTTTTTTTTATGTTTATCCATCCAAAATAAAAAAAACAAGCAAAATTCATCAACTAGCTTATAGTATTCACCATGCTTTCTTTTCCACGATACATGCTCTTCAATAAACCCTGCCATACGCAAATCTTCCAATCTCTCTGATAAATGCCCTCCCAACGATGATAGCTTTGCGCCTTCTTTGATTTCAGTCCTTAATAACCCATGCCTTTTTGTAGAAATTAATTTAATAAGCTCGATATATGCTTCTGAATTTTTAAATAAGGATTTAAATAGCAAATAAAACTCATCTTTTAATGCCGCATTTTTGCTAAAAAGCAATTCCTGTATATTTTGCTCTGCTGTTAAACCAGGTTGTATATGTTTTAAATAATAAGGTATGCCGCCTAAAATCATATACAAATTCGTTATGCTTTTATTATTTAAGCGTATTTTTCTTGATTTAAGGTACTCTTTAGATTCATATAAGCTAAAAGGTTCCAGCTTTATTTTGCACGTTGTTCTACCATGCAAACCACCCTTATCGTTAATGATTTTTTTTATAATCCAAGATGCTGATGAGCCACACACTATCAAAATAACATTATTACGTTGCTGCCAGTGGCGATTCCAATAATAATCTATAACACTCAACAACCCTGATCTTGGTGAGGCCAGCCACGGTAATTCATCTAAAAAGACAACAACTTTTTGTTTGCTTTTTTCAATATTGATATGCAACCTCTGAAATGCCTCTTCCCAATTTTTTGGTGGCAACATCGGTGCTTTGTCATAAAATGCTTCAGACAAGCCTTCTGAAAATTTTGCTAGCTGCTCTCGCATACCTCTCTTATATTTTCCAGTAACATGAACAAAATGGCACTTCTTCGTAACGAATGTTTCTCTAACTAAAAAAGTTTTACCAACGCGGCGTCTACCATAGATAGTTATAAACTCTGATTCCTTAGAGGCCAGCATTCTATCAAATATTTTTCGTTCCTTTTCTCTACCAATAATCATATCTTACTCATTTAGGCCCATTATAACCAAGCTATAATCCGCCCAAATATAGAAAAAAATCAAGAATTGGGCCGGTTATAGAGCAACTATAATCCGCCCAAATATCTGAGTCAAGGCAAATTTGGGCGGATTATAGAAGGTCTATAACGGGCCCAAACTATAAAATCAACAAAATATTGCTATTATTCAATATATTATTGTGTTAATTGATGGCTGGCTTTCTCAGCTAACCACTCGAAATAATTTTGCCGTGTTATAATATGCCCCTTGATACCAAGCTCTTCTTCTGCTTTTTGTAGAGCTCTCTTTTCTCGTATAGCAGTCTCCTCATCCGACACATCCCACGTTACTTGATATAAGTTTAGACTGCCGTCTAAACCTCGGGTTAAAAAATCAACCTCATATCGCTCTTCTGTAAGGTAATAATAAATGTCATGCCCCTGTCTGCGTAAATCCAGATATATTAAATTTTCAAACAAATGACCCAGGCTCGGAGTTAAACCCAACTGATGTGCTAACGTCATACCTGTATCGATAGAATATATTTTCCGTGGATTATTCTGAGTTTTTCGAAGAGAGTCAGAGTACAATGGAACGCTAAATGATAAGTAACCGTCTTCAATATAACTTAAATATTCGTAAAGTGTTGCTCGGCTAACACTGATGCCTTGACTCTTTACATCTTTATAAAATTTATTAACTGAAAAAGGAGTGGAAGCATTTTTCAGCAGATGACCAATGACATACTTTATAAGGGCTGTATCTCTAATTTTATGCCTTTCAACTATATCACGATAGGTAACAATACTGACGTAGTCTTGCAATAACTGCATCCATTTTATTTTAGGCTTATTCACTACCTCTGGGAAACCACCCGACATTAAATATTCTTCCAAGAGTTTTGCATACATATCTTTCTTTTGTTGTGATAATATTTTTTTTGGTTGATCTTTACCCGCTGCCTTTAGATATTCATAGAAACTATAAGGCCACACTTCTACACTTAAAGAACGTCCGCGCATAGAAGTTGCAATTTCTTTACTCAACATTTTTGCAGAAGAACTTGTTAAATAAATTTTTACATCTTTGGTATTTAAATAACGTCGAATAACAAGCGGCCAATCATCTACAACTTGAATTTCGTCTAAGAAAAAATAACACCTCTTTTCATGATTTTCAGGGTAAAGGGAATAAAATTGATCAAGCAAACCAGCCAACTTAGCTTGTGATATTGGCTGTAAGCGATCATCCTCAAAATCAATGTGTAAAATTTGAGTAAGTGGTATCTTACGACCTAGTAATCGCTTAATTTCTTCAAAGAGGCAATATGTTTTCCCTGTTCTGCGCATCCCGATTGCAACTGACGCCTTACCTTCCATATCAGCCAATACAACATCACGAGAGACAAGAGCATTATTTAAACTCTCAAGCTTTTGTTGAAACTCAGCGTGTAGTGTTTTAAGTAGCTCTAACAAGGAAATCACTCATCATTGTCTTTTATGATAGTACAAATATACGCTATTATGTACTATTATGCAAGACAATAAATAGCAAAAAGATGTCTTGTATACTGACACATAGTGCAACACCACCCACTTAGCGTAAATTAAACCTAACTAATTAAAAATATTTTCCACACAAAAATTATCGATTTGTTGCCAAGGAATAGCATAGATGTTATCTGTTAACTTTAATTTTTGGGTGCAACGACAAATAACATATCCCTCGGAAACACCATATTCTCTACAAAAAATTTCCAAATGCCTAATATCTTTTGCTTTTGGCGATTGCGTCCATTTAACTTCAAGAGGAATAAATTTGCCTTGGTGACTCAAAATCCAGTCAACTTCTGGCCCACTGGAGTCACGCCAATAACATAATTTTAAGCGTGGGTTAATAAGACGGCCACGCCTCAATAGCTCTAGCCCTACAAATTGCTCAAACAGCCTACCAAAATATTCCTCCGGCAAGCGCACACCCTCATTGGCCGCAAGTCGCCGCAAACCTAAATCAAAAAATAGCATTTTTGGTGGTTTTGTAAGCTGTCTCCTTGTACTACTAGTAGTAATTGGGTCAACACGCTCTACAATCAAACAATCACTCAATATTTGATAGTAAGAACTAATGGTATTATGAGTCAGAGCTGTTTGCAGCTGTTTTGTAAGCAGACGAGATTTCATTACCCAATAACAATCATATTTCGTGAGTTAGGCAACAAAATAAGCCATAAATTGTTAGGATGCTAACGAAATATGGGCTTTTCCAGGGGCAGATACTACACAACCCACTGTATTATAATAAGTTATCTGAGGTAAGCCCTACTGATTAAATAAAAAGGATAAGAACATGAACAATAAACCGCATACCGTAGTTGTTATTCTTGAAGCAAAACCAGGAAAAGAGGCTGAGCTGCAGTTAATATTAGAAAATGTTGTTGAGCCAAGCCGCTCTGAAAAAACAAATATAGAATACAGGTTACATAAAAATATTGATAACGCTCAACAGTTTATTTTATATGAAAACTGGACCAGCAAAGAAGAGCACATGCAGCAATTTGAAAAGCCATACATAAAAGATTTAGCTGGTAAACTAGAGGGCTTGTTAGCTAAACCCTACGAAGCCTACTTTGGTGAAGAAATCTGATTGTTACTGAGCCGATTTCCAATAAGACACCTGTCGCTCTACCATTCCAGACCTCAAACTAACGAAATAGGGCGCATTTGAGCAATGACACCCGATATAACATACTGTATTATAGTCATTTATAGAGCGACTTAGTCAAAGGATCGACTTGCTATGCTTGGTTACATTATTCGGCGCATCATCTACGCTATACCCATCCTCATCGGCGTCAATCTGATTACCTTCGCGCTGTTTTTTATGGTCAATAGCCCCGATGATATGGCTCGCATGCATCTGGGCAATAAGCATGTCACGCAAAACACCATCACTCTCTGGAAACAGGAACACGGTTACGACAAGCCCCTCTTTTATAACCCACAAGCTGCCGGCGCAAAGAAAATAACCGACACGTTGTTTTTTACAAAATCCGTTGAGCTCTTTACCTTTAACTTTGGCCAGTCTGATCAAGGCCGCGATATTAGCCACGACATTGGCCAACGCATGTGGCCCAGCCTTGCATTAGCGATACCCACATTGTTATTTGGCCTTGCGATTAATATTACCTTTGCATTACTCATTGCTTTATTTCGCGGCTCATATTTTGATGTCTTCGGGGTAATTGTCTGTGTAATCATGATGTCGATATCGGGATTGTTTTACATCATTGTCGGGCAACACGTGTTTGGGAAAGTATTAAGACTAGTGCCCGTATCCGGTTACCACGGCGGCTGGGATGCGATTAAATTCTTAATTCTTCCCGTTGTGATAGGCATCATCAGCGGCATCGGCGCAAGCACACGTTGGTATCGCACTATTTTCTTAGAAGAAATTAATAAAGACTATGTTCGTACTGCGCGATCAAAAGGGTTGTCCGAATTAGTTGTCCTCTATAAACACGTTTTAAAGAACGCCATGATTCCTATACTCACAGGCATCGTTGTTATTATTCCGATGTTATTTATGGGCAGCTTAATCATGGAATCGTTTTTTGGCATCCCTGGACTTGGTAGCTACACCATCGACGCTATTCAACATCAAGATTTTGATATTGTACGCGTCATGGTATTTCTCGGCACGATCTTATATATCATCGGTTTAATCCTCACTGATTTATCATACACTCTGGTTGACCCCCGAGTTAAATTTAGCGAACAACGCTCATGATGAAAATTGAATCTGCCATGTTAATTAGCGACTGGCTCGTTTATGGGCTATTCGTTATTGCCATTATTTGTGGGTTTTGGATGCGCAAACAGGCGCATTTACGAGAACCTTGGTCTCAAGTGTTGCACCACAAACTTGGCATGGTCGCACTGGTCATACTACTTTTTTTCGTTGGCATCGGCTTGTTGGATTCAATCCACTTACGCATTACAAAAACCAACCCAGTTACTGCGCAAATAAACACACAGGTTAAAAGTGTATTAGACTTATTAATTAGCCCGCTTGGCCAGCAAAATGAAAAAACGTATTCCGCGCCTTTTGCCACACATTTATTTAATCAGGCTATTGTTACCCTACCAAGCGGCAAGGAGGTACGAGCCTATCCTCGATTGAAATATGGCGGCGCTCACCTCACGAATCCAGAACAGCAAAAAGCATGGGATATTAGCAAAAAAATCATCAAAGGTTTTTTTATTGGCTCCGCTATTTTTATTCTATTATCCGGGTTACTTATTAGCGCTATCGCTTATCGCAACAAGCAACATTTTTCGAAAACATTGTCACAGATCATTAGAGGGAAAACCTATGTTGCTTGGCGAGAAACCATCATTACCTTTGGCGCCATCATCATTCTTATCGCCATTATTGCCTGCCTAGCCACTCACTATCATATTTTTGGTACCGACAAAGTAGGTAGCGATGTATTTTATGAGACATTGAATAGCATACGAACAGGCTTGCTCATCGGAACATTAACCACATTGTTTATGCTGCCATTTGCTCTAGTATTTGGAACCCTTGCCGGCTACTTTGGCGGATGGACAGATGATGTTATTCAATACCTCTACACAACACTGAGCTCAATTCCCGGCGTATTATTAATTTCTGCTAGCATACTCGTGCTGCAAGTGTATATTAATAGTCACCCAAATTTATTCCCAACATTAATGCAACGCGCCGATGCTCGCTTGCTGGCACTGTGCTTGATTTTAGGCTTAACCTCTTGGGCCGGGTTATGCCGTTTGTTACGTGCAGAAACGTTGAAACTGAATAACCTAGAATATATTCAAGCCGCAAAATCATTAGGCGTTAAAAGCCGTAGCATTATCATTCGACATATTATTCCCAATGTTATGCATATCGTGTTAATTACAATGGTTATTGATTTTAGCGGTTTAGTATTAGCTGAAGCTGTTTTATCTTACGTTGGTGTTGGCGTAGACCCCACCACGATGAGCTGGGGCAATATGATTAATAGCTCGCGCTTGGAATTGGCGCGCGAACCTTTGGTGTGGTGGCCGCTATTAGCCGCGCTTATTTTTATGTTTCTACTCGTACTATCTGCAAATATATTTTCAGATGCTGTGCGTGATGCATTTGACCCTAAACTTCGACAACTGCGTGATGAATAATATGAGCAATACCGTATTAAGCATACAACACCTTAGCGTCGCCTTTATGTATGGCTCACAATACACAGAAGTCGTCTCAGATTTTTCTCTCGACATACAAAAAGGGCAATGCGTTGGACTGGTTGGTGAATCCGGCAGCGGGAAAAGCATGACTGCTCAGGCCATCATGCAATTGCTACCACACACCGCCGCTATTACTGATAAAAGTTACATTGTATTTAACGATCAAGATTTATTAACCTTATCAGAACAACAGATGCGTCGAGTACGTGGGCGACACATTGGTATGATTTTTCAAGATGCGATGTCAGCCTTTAATCCTGTGCTCACCGTTGGCCAACAACTCAGTGAATTAATGCGCACTCATTTTAAAATGAATCGTCGTCAAGCAAAACAACGTGCTATGGAGCTATTTGAAGAAGTCGGCATTCGCGATACTGCACAATGTTTTCGGTCATACCCACATGAATTATCTGGCGGCATGCGCCAGCGCGCAATGATCGCCATGGCGCTCAGCGGTGAACCCGAGCTGTTAATTGCTGATGAACCCACCACAGCGCTAGATGTCACTATCCAAGCGCAAGTGTTATCACTATTGAAACGCTTACAGCGCGAACGCAACATGACCTTATTATTTATCACTCATGATTTAGCGGTGGTATCACAGGTTGCTGACGAAGTTATCGTGATGCAAAACGGCCGTATTGTCGAGCAAGCATCCTCTGAAGCCTTTTTTGCAGCACCGCAACATGAATACAGCCAGCTATTAATTAATGCCATTCCCCCAGACGATATACAAAAAAGGCCGGACTCAAATAACCCACCCTTATTAATTGTAGAAAATTTAAAAATATATTTTCCTATTCGTTCCAGCACCCTGCGTCGACACATTGGCGATGTTAAAGCCGTCGATGATATCAGTTTTACTATTAACAAAGGCGAAACCATGGCGCTGGTGGGCGAATCAGGTTCTGGGAAGACCACCACAGGAAAGGGCATTATAAAATTAATTCAAGCTACTGCGGGTAATATTGAACTGGATGGCGTCAACTTACTCGAGCTGTCACGCCGACAAACTCATAAAATGCGCGACAACATGCAAATTATTTTTCAAGATCCTTATTCTTCCTTAAATCCTCGTATGATGGTCGGGGACAGCGTTGCTGAAGGTTTAATCGCTTTAGGGAAAACTAAAAATCGCAAAGACGCACTTATCAAAGTGGATGAACTATTAGAGCAAGTGGACTTGCTCCCTCAAATGAAATGGCGCTACCCTCATGAATTTTCTGGCGGGCAACGACAACGCATTTGTATCGCGCGCGCCCTTGCGTTAGAACCCAAATTATTAATTTTAGATGAGCCCACCAGCGCATTGGATGTCTCTATTCAAATGCAGGTGTTACAATTATTAAATGATTTGCAAAAGCGGTTGGGTTTATCGTATTTATTAATTACCCACAATATTTCTATCGTGGCTTATTTAGCGCATACCGTCGCGGTGATGTATCATGGCAAGCTTGTTGAGCAAGGTTCAACTCAGGATGTTTTAACCAACCCTTCGCATGCTTATACTCAAAGTTTATTAGAGGCGGTGCCGTATATCAGATAATACCTATACTGGCAGTAAACAGCACAACCCTTTTAATAACCTTTACTATCGCACAAATAAAAAAGTGTTGCCCAAGAACACTGCTACTACAATGTGCCTTAAATAGACTAAAGCTGACCAAAATCCAATCACAAGGTAACAAACCTAGGTATTGTCACACAATCTGATGAAAAAAAACACAAATTTACAACGGAGATGCACGTCAGAATTAATCACGTTTTAGCAACCAAAATAACTCAAAATAAGGTATAATTGCCGGACTAAAACTACCTTGACTATGCGCATAGCTCCAGTTATTCATAGTTCAAATTAATTAAATTAGAGCGAGAATCACATGCAAACCCTTTATACAAACAGCCTTAAACTTGCTTTAATCCTTTTGGTATGCCTTGCTTTGAATGCTTGCGTAAGCTCAACATCGGGGGAATATAAGCAGCAAATTAATACCGCTGCCGCTGCCAAACTAAATGTGCGCATGGGCATTGATTATCTCAAACGAAAGAATACGGTTATGGCTAAAAAGAAATTTGATACGGCCTTGCAATTAGCCCCACAAGATCCGTCAAGTTGGTTTGGGTTGGGTTATTTTTATGAAACCACCGATAATTTAGCACTCGCTGATCGGTTTTATCAAAAAGCAATTAAAGTGTCTTCAAAATCAGGTGCAGCACATAATAATTACGGCACATTCTTATGCCGCCATGGCCGTTACCAAGAAGGGATCAAACAATTTATTAAGGCTGTAAAAGAACCAGGATATTTACAAGTGCCTGCTGCATATGAAAATGCCGGTTTATGTGAAATGATGGCGAAAAATAAAAAATCGGCTAAAACTTTTTTCAAGCTTGCTGTGAACAATGGTCCAGAACAAAAAACATCGCTGTATGAACTAGCAAAGCTGAATCATCAATCAGGCAATATTAAACCTAAAAAACGCAGTTGAACGCGTTTATCTTGTAACCCCATTATCATAGCAACAGGTTTAGGAAACTTAAAAAATTGCGTAGTCACCTTATTGGTGATGAGAAAATAATAAACATTAATAGCCATATTGAACCCTCACCAGCTGAAGTGTCAAAATCCAGACTCCTTTAAGCATAAGATTAATATCCGTATTAGACACTCTAATGGTTAAAACCGCTCAAATACGCTTACTCCAATCTACTTACAAACACAGTTGAGCATACCCATCCATTGTAACATATTGATTTATAAAATATATTCAAGAGCTATGTGATCACCTTGTTAGTGATGGGTCAACTTTTGAAGTGGTTAGATGAATCAAGGTGCTATGCTGATAAGCGTGATTAAGCTGTATTTTTTAGATTTAAACCTGTTATTTTAACTTTAGTTCTTATTCATTCGTTTGATCACTTGACATTAGAGAGGGAAATCGCGAGAATTTCATCCCCCATGGCTATGTAGCTCAGCTGGTTAGAGCACAGCATTCAT
>JAJFJO010000308.1 GCA_021774015.1 Gammaproteobacteria bacterium | reverse complement strand
TCATCGGTGCATTTATAGGAACATTACTTGGATTCTCTAAAAGATCTATATCATGAAAAATCTGCCCCTTCCTCTTTCAGTCATTATTGTGACAAAAGATGTAAATGTTGAAGATAATTCCTTTTTTGAACAAACGCTTCTTTCCGTTAAAGATTTTGAAGATGTCTGGATTGTTAATTCTGGAGAAGATGTAGAGCTTCAAAAACTTGCTCATAAGCACAATGCTCATTTTATGCTCTACGCTTGGGATGGGCATTACCCTAAGAAAAGACAATATTGTTTGGAGAATATTTCTACAAAATATAACTGGATTCTTTTTTTAGATGCCGATGAGCTTATGACTTCAGAGTTAATACAAGAGATTTCTCTTGTATTTCAAAAAGATGATATTGACCAATATGGTGGTTTTTTTATCAAGGGACAATATATATGGAGAACACAGCTCTTAAAATATGGGCTTAAAAATAATAAACTATGCCTTTTGCACAAAGAGCGTGTGAGCTTCCCTATTATTGATGATTTGCCATGTGAAAGCATGGGAGAAATTGAAGGACACTATCAACCTATCCTTAAAGATCCTCACTACAAAATAGGGCAACTACAAAAAAATATCATACATAATGCCTTTTTAGATATGAAAGGATGGAAAATACGTCATAAAAAATATGCTATATGGGAGGCCTATATGCTCTTAAATAAAACCTATCCAAAAGAAGCCTCTTATTTAAGAGGTTTACTAAAATACAGCTTCCAACATATTCCTTTTCGCCCCATATCGGCTTTTTTTCATTCATATATTTTAAAGAGGGGGTTCTTAGATGGGCACGCAGGACTACTGTTTGCAAAGACTCGCTATCAATATTATAAAATGGTTAATGATTCACTGAAAGAATAAGATATTTAGTCTTCTGATCTCAATATTTTTCTTAGTTTTTCTTCTATACTGAGATTCGGTTGATATCCAAATTCTTCTCTTAGCCTATCTTCCTCTAACTCACTTGGGTAAGATTCTCCAACTTTATACGCCAAAACATCTCCATATGAATTGATATCAATAGGCTTTTTCTCCTCTATATCAACTTTATAAGATTCGTATTTTTCGGGAGCAATCGAAAGAAGAGCCCATGCATATCTTCCATCTTTTATCGTCATCTGGATAAGTTCTAAAAGGTGAATCTCTGATTCTAAATTTTCATCATTTATCATGGTGTTTATTATCCTCTTTTAGGTAAGACTATGCAATCACATTGTTTATTGGGGCAGAAGGTTTGACTGTTTCTCCCATTTTCTCTGTCTCTTCATCATCAGCATGAGGCTTGGACGTATTCTCTAAAGAATCTTCATTAGCCATAGTTCTATACAAAGCGCCGGCTAAAAACCCAACTCCTGAAAGAGCCATAACAGGATTTCCTGTTACAAGTCCCCCTGCAATCATACTCCATGAGCGAATTTCTAATGCTTTTCCAGGAAGCTTTTGTCCAATTGTTTTAGCTGTTTGTGCAATCTCAGGAAATTTCTCATCTGCAATCCTTATAAAATCAGAACCAAGCTTACTGGACACATCTCTTGTCTTTCGAACAAAACCAGATAATTTTGACTTTTGAACAATAACTTCACCTTCAGGAAAAGAGTCTTTAGGGTCGGCTGGATTGATATCTTTAAAGGACTTTTTTTGCTTGTTATAAACATGGAGTTCATGTGCATTATATGCTGTTTGTACTGCATAAGCAGAAACCGCTAAGAATCCTGATATAGCCCGTATAATATCTCCACTTACGACAACATCCACAACATCTGTTAATGTTTGAGGATCAGCTAATGTTTTCCAAACATCCGAATTACTAATCATTTGAGGAAGATTTGTTGCGGTACTAATAGCTGATGCCGTAAAGTCAGCCCGTAATGTGGACTCTGGCTCATCATACTTTTTCTTAAAAAACTTTTTTATAGGAAAGAAACCTACATTTTTTGCTGCATTTCCTAATCCTGTTGCAATACTCCCTGTATCTCCTGCAATAAATCCATCTAAGGCTAAAGCCAAAGCTCCACCTGTCTGCGCGACATAAAATTTAGATGTATTTGAAAGATTCCCAAGTGTATTTTTTAAAGAAAACCCAGAGAAAAAACTCTTTGTAACTGTAACATTAGAAAGATCAGCCGTAGAACCAATATGGGTTGGAACAGAACTCATGCCACCCATTATAAATATAATATGTTAACAAGATATTAACCTTATAATTTATTTTAAACTTTGAAAATATGCTCTAATTGATTAATCAAAGCCTCTCCTAAATCCGAGGCATTTGTAATGGTAATAGAGTTTTTATAAATCCTTGTAACATCATGACCAATACCAATCGCAGCAAGCTCAATGTCTGAATGTTTCTCCAGCCAATAAATTACAGATTTAAGATCATGTTCCAAAATGTGAGGGCCATTGACAGATAGAGTTGAATCATCCACAGGAGCTCCATCAGAAATCACTATCAAAATTTTGCGTTCTTCAGAACGTTGGGAAAGACGGTTATATGCCCAAACTAGGGCTTCTCCATCTATATTTTCTTTCAAGAGTCCTTCTTTAAGCATAAGTCCTAAATTCTGACGTATTCTTCGCCAAGGCAAATTGGCTGGTTTATAGATAATATGACGTAAATCATTCAATCGTCCAGGATTTTGAGGACGACCATTCTGTGTCCAAAGTTCACGAGATTTACCTCCTTTCCAACCACGCGTTGTAAATCCTAAGATTTCAACCTTAATTTGGCATCGCTCAAGCGTACGAGACAAAATATCAGCACATAAAGCTGTTGTTGTGATAGGTCGCCCTCGCATAGATCCAGAATTATCTAATAAAATAGTTACAACAGTATCTTTAAATGGAATTTCTTGCTCTTGCTTAAAGCTAAGGGGAATAGAGGGATTTGCAACAATTCGTGCGAGTCGTCCAGAATCAAGAACCCCCTCATCCATATCAAAATTCCAGCTTCGTTGTTGCTTGGATAAGAGCTTCCGTTGAAGACGATTAGCCAATTTTGAAATAATAGTTTGAAATCCTGTGAGCTGTTGATCCAAAAGAGCACGAAGACGTTTAAGTTCATATGAATCCGCAAGATCTTCAGCATGAACAATCTCATCAAATTCTGTTGTATAGATTTTATAAGATGTTTTTATAGGGCCTTTA
>JAJFJO010000307.1 GCA_021774015.1 Gammaproteobacteria bacterium | reverse complement strand
AGAGACGCCTGTAATGTCAAACTCACGGACCAGGTGAGCGAGATGGAGGTTTAGCCTAAGACCTGGCATAGCGCCATACTGACCGATATCATTACTACGAATAAATTGTGCCGCTTGCTCACTTCTAGTTAGTTCTTTCCTTGACATGACTCACTCCTTAAGTATTCAGATAACGAATAAATACTAGCTATATGATACGAGAATATGAGGGTGTTGTCTGTACTGTAGTAGCGAATTAAGTGTGTTACAGAAAATATTCGTATAAAGCAATCCCAGCGACTGCTAATGACCCCAGAAAAGCAAATACTAAAAACAGCCGTCCGCCAAACACTTGGTAGCCATGTACAATGTTATGGTGATAACGCGCACGCCATACCATAATCGTTGGCATTAGCGCTTGTAAAATAACGCATAAAAAGCCAGCAATGCTGAGAAATAGGATAAAAGCTTTCGGGTATAGAACTACTATTAATAGCGGCGGGATAAAAGTTAATGCAGTAATTACTGGCCGCCAAACACCACGTTTTTCTTTTTTTACACCATCGGCAATATAATCCGATAAGCCTAAAGACACACATAGGAAAGCCGTCAAGATGCAAATTGATGTAAATAAGTGAGAAAAAACACTGACCAAATGTGAATGCACAAAATAATTAATCGATATTAGCAAGCCGGTAATTGGTTCTGGGATATATGTTAGCCGCTGTAAACCGTATTGCCCTTGGAGTGGGATACCACCAAAGATAACCGCAATCCAGGCGATATAGCACAAAAGCGGGATCAGAGAGCCTATTAAAATAGTCAACCGTAATTTTTTCACATCCCCATCGAGATAGTGACGCAAACTCGGCACAACAATTGAAAATCCAAACGAGGTAATTGCTACCGTCACAGCTGGTAATAAATAGCTGAAATGTCCTTCTGCATAGTTGGGCATCTGTATGTGCGGCACTATAGCAGCAATTAATATCAGCAACGTCATCAGCTTAATCGCCATCAAAAAACGATTAAACCAATCGACCATATGAATACCCGTCATGACTATTGTACCAAACACCAGCACAAAAAATATGCCGCATACCCATAAAGCAACTTTAATATCGACCATAGCTAACAAGCCATTAATCAAGTCTTCACCTGCGGATATGTAGGCAGATACGAGCGCATACAAGAACAACAAATAGATTGTCCAGGAAATAAATTGCCCCGTTCGACCTAAAGTCGCTCCAGCCATAGAAATCACATTGCTATTGCTCGGAAAACAGAGATTGATTTCTAGCGTCAGAAAAGCTGTGAATGTCATCAATGCCCAGCAGGCAATGAACAGTATTGATGCGTGCCAAAAACCACTTTGTGCTGTCACAACGGGCAAACCTAGCATACCCCCACCAATCGAGGTGCCGGCAATAACAAATATCCCACCGAGTACTTTTCCGTTCACTTGTATACCTCAACTATGAGTTAGCCTGCTAGTGTGCCGATATGGCCCATTAACGTCAACCTACATTACAAACTGTGCGTGCCAGGCACGGATAGTTCGATTGTGCAAGTTGTTGTAAGAAATACGATTAATCTCCAACTGTGCTTGGTTGGCACCGCTACTTGCATTCGCTGGTCACAAATAGTACTGTAGCGGCGTTATGAAAATATCAGACACCAATACTAAAACTGTTGCTGTGGGCCTCTCTGGCGGGGTGGATTCTGCGGTGTCTGCTTATCTGCTAAAAGAGCAAGGCTATAACGTCATTGCTATCTACATGCAAAACTGGGAAACCGATAAGGACGATCCTCATTGCTCAGCCGAGCAAGATTTGAGTGATGCAAAGTCGGTATGTGACCAATTGGGGATTCCACTGCATACCACCAATTTCGCGCAGGAGTATTGGGACAATGTGTTTAAGCATTGCCTAGATGAGTTTAGTGCGGGCCGCACGCCAAACCCGGATGTGCTTTGCAACCGTGAGATTAAATTTAATGTATTGTTAGATTATGCATTATCAATCGGTGCAGATTATTTAGCGACAGGACATTATGCGAAAAAAATGCATACGAATAACTCGTATCAACTGTGTAAAGCTATCGACAACAATAAAGATCAAAGCTATTTTTTGTATATGATTGGCCAACGTGCATTACAACACGCATTATTCCCATTAAGCGATCTTGAAAAGCCTCAGGTGCGAGAGATTGCGCAACAACAAGGTTTTTTGAATGCGACGAAGAAAGACAGCACGGGTATTTGTTTTATTGGCGAACGTAAATTTAAAGATTTTTTAAGCGAATATATGCTAGCGAAACCGGGTGTTATGCAAACACCTGAAGGTGTTGTAATTGGGCAACACAACGGGCTGATGTTTCATACGATAGGTCAACGCAAAGGTTTAAACATAGGCGGCCGTCAGGATGCCGGTGATGAACCCTGGTATGTGCTAGATAAAGATATAGAAAATAATGTATTGATTGTCGGTCAGGGGCATAATCATCCGCTGTTATTTAGTAACTCGTTACAGTGTGAACAAATGAATTGGATCAGTGGCGCTGAGCCTGAAATGCCGTTGCGATGTGTTGCTAAAACACGTTATCGGCAAGTAGATCAAGCGTGTGTGTTAAAGCAGCTTGATGATGACTGCTATGAAGTGAGCTTTGATGAACCGCAACGCGCTGTAACGCTGGGCCAATCCGTGGTGTTTTATGTGAATGATGTCTGTTTGGGTGGTGGTATTATTACTGTTAGATAGTGTTATCCCGGAATTTAGATTTTTTGTGACAATGCCGAAGGCACTATACCTGCTTCTGGAGCGCGCCCGCTGTCAGGGCCATAAAAAAACTTGCCCACTCTGCCTATCCAAAGTATATTAAAACCATGGACGATCTAACTCAACAATCCTGCAAGCCTTGCGAGGGTGGTATCGATCCACTCACCAAGGAACAAGCAATCACCCTGGTCCAGCAAGCACCTGAATGGCAACTCAACAATGACGCAACTGCCATCACCTGCCGTTTTGAATTCAAAAATTTCTTTCGCACCATGTCGTTTGTTAATGCTGTCGCGCATATCGCCAACCAGGAGGGCCACCATCCTGACATGCAAATAGGTTATAGCTATTGTGAAATTATTTTCACCACACATGCGATATCCGGCTTGTCGCACAATGATTTTATTTGTGCGGTGAAGGTGGATAAATTACTGTTTTAATTTTCCGCCCAACTTACTTTGCATAAATAAGCAGTCTGATGTTAGCGACCCTTCTTCACACAGGGCTCAACAATTGAGCTAATCCATCTTTGCCTATTTTTAACTTCAAGGCTCCGATCATTATCATTAGGGTAGTATTTATTTTTTTTATAGTACTTTAAAAAACCATACACTGTAAGCGACACTCGGTCTTTACAAAATAAAAAAGCCGTGGTAGCAATAAAAGTGCAACTATCTTTTGGCTTAAGACGATTCTTGCAAAGAAATGCACCTGTATTACGCCCCATGATGCTAAATGGCTCGATAGTGTGATCTGTATTATTAACAACCTTAAACACCATATGGCATCGAGCTAATGCTCCTCCTGACAATAGAAGGAAAAGCCCAAAACCACCATTTTCGCAATAATTTTCTTCATGATTTTTCCTTATTTTCACATAGCCATAAGTATAGCAAATATTAAGAATCTAAAATTTCACAACCCCATAATTATTAAAGACACCTAAAGTCCCAATTTAAATGAGAGCCTCACTGCATAACTTATTGGATTATTACAATATTTCAATACAACTCTTGAAAATCATATGGTTATGAAATTTTATACTATAATCAATGATAGATAACAAACGAGGGCGTTATGATGAAAATTTTAAGTAGTATTTTTGCTGGATTATTATTGTTGGTTTCTTTAGGCATACCTGCAATAGCAGCAATAAATGAATTTACCGTGTTCAATAAAGTCGATTACTCTATCTGGGTGCAAGGGGTTGATTTCAACGGTAATACTACCTGTAGCCATATCGTAGGACCACTAAACCATAAGAATCTTAGTTGTGATAACACAAGCTCAGTGGTGATTTATAAAGATAAATATAAGGACCAAAAATGCAGAAAAAATGTTAGCGATACAGCGACAGTAATTACCGTCAAAGCAGGTTATAAATGCTCTGTGAGTCCGTAATTTTATAGCTAAGGATAGATAGCATATGAAAACATCACTATTAAAAGTATTATACATTGCCCTTGCTGGGTTTCTTCTAGGGGGTTCTTTAACCGCTACAGCAAATTGCTCTGATGTAACTCAAATAAAGTGTTCCTATGAAGGGAGCGATGCCACCCCTATTGTCAACGGCCTTTTTGGCTCTACCTGGACGGGGACAAGCCATACAGAACCCAGCTGGTCATGCCTCCTAAATAAATCTGTTTGTGACGCGTGCTGGAAAAGAGCTAAAAATCCTGAAAACCCTAAAGAAAAAATTAAAAAGGCAAAAAAAGTAAAGTGGGTATATCCTTGGTCACCCATACTCACTCGCATAGGCATTTACCCCAGGCTATGCAGCTAAGCTATAATTCAGGATTAATCTAGAAGCTGTTTTACAGCGTATTCATGATTTGTGATAATTCTACCTTTGATACCAAGTTCTTTTTCAGCTTGCTCTAATGCTTTTTGCTCGCGATCTGCAATTTCAGACAGGAGCCGCCCTTGGTAAAATACTCGAGCATTTGTTTTTCGGTTATATCATAAACTTTGTACACAAAAGGAGGAGTTGGGCTTGATAAACCCTTGTCTTCTCGAGAAGACAACAAATATCACTTTGATGTCTTCTTGAGAAGACAACTACTGCGTGACACCGAGCATGGTAATAATCGGACCCGAGCTTCAAAGGTGTAGAGGCTACTCTAGTAACGTTGTGATACTAAATAAGCTTCTGCATTTTCAAACCACCAAAAGCCTCACTCTGATGCGACACCACAAGCAAGGTCTTACCTTGCATTGAAGCACGAATATTTTTCCACACGATAGAAAACGTATCAGTATCCACGCCTTCCGAAGGTTCATCCAAAATTACGATAGGTGCCTCGGATAATAATGCACGAGCAAGGCCAAACCGCTTAATCTGCCCACCTGAAAAACGCTCCCCAAACTCGCCCATTTCAGTATCCAAACCTTTAGGCAAAGCTTTTACCATATCACCTAGCAGCACAGCATCTAATACCCGAATTAATTCATTATCATCTACGTTAGGATTTGCAATTTTCAAATTATCTCGGATGCTGGTATTAAATAT
>JAJFJO010000306.1 GCA_021774015.1 Gammaproteobacteria bacterium | reverse complement strand
AACTCTAATATCATTCACCATGTGGTGGTTATGGAGGGGCGTAATCGTTTGGTGAGGCGGTTGTGGGAGTCGCAAAGCATTACGGTGAGTCGTTTGATTAGAGTGCGTTTTGGGCCTGTATTTTTAGATCGTTCGTTGTCTGTAGGCCGTGTTGCAGAATTGAAAGGCAAGGTGTTGGAACAGCTTATTGAAATGACTACACCTGCTTCCCCTGAGAAAAAATAGCTCGGTAGAGGCCCGGCAAGCACATGCCTCGAGATAGCAACTGCCATCCCACCATCTTTACAATGTTCATTGTATCAGCAACTGGGCGAAAATAACTTTTGCGACGGTCCTCGGGGTAATGTGACACAATCGGTATAGCAATGGGGTTAAAGCCACGTCTAACCGCATCAATTAAAATACGACTTTCTAAAATAAAATGGCTATTTTTTTTGTAGGTGTTGCTCACATTCGCTAGCAGTGTTTTTGGGTAAAATCGATAACCTGACTGGGTATCAATAATCTTTTTCCCGGCAGCCCAAGAAATAAAAAAGTCACCAGTCTCATTAGCGCGGCGACGATAATTGGGGGCATTTTCACGATTGATTAAGCGTGCACCAATAATGATGTGCTCTGGATACTGATTGATTGCGTCGATGAACTTGGGGATGTCTGCTGGGTCGTGCTGCCCATCCGCATCCAATGTGATCACGCCGCTGATATTCATACTCAGCGCATGATTAAACCCGTGTAGCAGGCTAACGTCTTTACCCTGATTTGTTTCATTTTTCAGGATGGTGATGGGAAGGTTGCTAATGCTCGCAACAGTCTCATCTGTAGAGCCATCATCCACAACAATGATGTGTTTAGCGTGCTTTAAGGTTTGCTCAATAACGCCACGTAGAGTGCGAGCTTCATTGTAAGCTGGAATCAAAACCGCAATGAGTGTGACTTGCTGGCTGGTCAATGGGCTGTCCTTGCGCTGTGTGGGGTTACAGGATGTCCAAAAGTATACCTAATGAATAATAAGAGTCAAATTTGCTATTTTTAGGCTTACGGCTTGACGATCTTGTCGGCTAAGATTCCTACCGTCATTCCTTCGTAGGTTGTGTCGTTCCATTGCAACAAAACATTAAAGTTATGATAGGTAAGATACGCTGGGCCGCCTTTGCCATCTGGCATGAGGATGAAGTGCTTGCCGGGAATTATTTTCAAGGGTTTATCATCAATTTGACGGACGCCCAGTGTGTTCCAATCTTGGATAGATTTCTTGATATAGCGATTGGCCAATTTGTCAGGGAAATTGTTGGGGATTGTAACGGGTATTCCCCAGACTTGCTTACCATGCCAACCATGAACGCGTAAATAATTTGCAATGGAGGCAAATGCATCGGGTAAGTTGGTCCAAATATTTTTAAAACCGTCGCCATCAAAATCAACGGCATAAGCCAAATAAGCTGAAGGTTCAAATTGGGTTTGTCCCATGCCGCCATCCCATGCACCTTTTAATATGTAGGGTAACATTTTGGGTGGGGTTTTTTTACTATTCAAAATCATTAGCATGTCGATAAGTTGGCGACGATAGAACGGTGAACGATGGTGGTGATAAGCTAGGATGGCGAGTGATCGAACAATGGGGAAATTACCAACGTAGTCACCAAAGTCACTTTCAATAGCCCAGAGCGCAATAATATATTGGCCTGGCACATGATATTTTTTTTCGATTTTTTTAAGTAGCGCGCGATGCTTCCTGTATTCCTCGCGCGCACGTTTTATTTTGCTTGGGGGTATTAGGCGATGTCGGTATTCTTTAAAAGTTAATATTTTTTGCGCTTGATGTTGTTGGCGTTCCACTACGATAGTTTTGTGTACGGGTATTGGTAGCTTGATATTGTTGAGATATGTATTGGCGGTTTGTTTGGAGATGCCGAGTTTAATGGCTTCTTGCTTTACGCTGGTAAGAAATTGCTGGAATGTCATCGGTTTACTGCTATCTGCGTATAGCGGCATGCTGAAGCTGATAAAAATAGCGGTAATACAAGCAGTAAGCAAAGATCTCATGTTTTTTCCTGGTGGATGCACATAAGGTATATATAGCACATGGGGTTAACTTAAGAAGTTGGTGCTTGAATAAGATTTTTTTTTGGTCTATATTTAGGTCTATATTAAGATGTTTTTTTAGGGGGGTAAGTTATGCAACATATTTATGCGACACAAGCAGCTAGCATTAGCGAGCTGAAAAAAAATCCATCACAGCTTATTGATCAAGCAGGTGGTCAGCCTGTGGCAATTTTAAATCATAATAATGCTACTGCTTATTTGATACCAGCAGAAACTTTTGAAAGACTGCTTGATTTGCTTGATGACCAAGCATTGCAACGCATCGTTGGAAAGCGATTGCATGATAATAAAAAACCTATAAAGGTTAGTATTAATGAGTTATGACTTGGCCTTTCATCCGGCTGCAATGAAAGAATGGAAGAAGCTATCAAAAAATATTCAGCAACAATTTAAGAAAGTCTTAAAGCGGCGGCTTGGGGAACCACATGTGCTTTCAGCAAAGTTAAGAGGAGAGTTAAGTAGGTGTTATAAAATTAAGTTACTCAAAGCAGGTTATCGCTTGGTGTATCAGGTTCAAGATAAAAAGTTGTTAATTGTTGTCATTACTGTTGGTAAGCGTGAAAATAATTTTGTTTACGAAGCTGCTAAACAAAGGCAAGGAGAGTAGCTTATACCGATAACAACACCGACATTGCTCCTGAACACTACCAATCAACCCAAACACAAAGCCCAGTAAATGCTTTGCGCATAACCATTGGCGCTAGCGACACATAAATTTGAAGACCTTAGCGCCAGATACTGAGAAAAGTCAGTCAAACAATTGACAATAATGATGTTTGCTGTACAATCGCCATATTATGCCAATTTCAGATATACACATTCCAGAGGCTGCAGAGCCAGTAAAAGCTAAAACCCTTCTTGATCTTCCAAAGGATATGCGAGATGTCTTATTGGGTCAGCTCCAACCTCAAGCACAATATCAACTAGCTATTGCGTTGCCCCATCAGAAGAGCGCTAAAGATTCGCCACAAGCTGTAGAGTCGAGTGCAGCCGCCGCAGCCGGTGCGGCATCGGATGCACCAGCAGAACCCCGTCAGAAAAGCGCTGAAAATTCGCCAGCCATAGGATTAGTTCCTTTAGGAATGATATTTCGCACCCCAGCTGCGCAAGCTGCAGAGTCCAGTGCAGCTAGTGCAGCAGCTAGTGCAGCAGCTAGTGTGGCATCGGGTGCAGCAGCTAGTGCGACATCGAGTACAGCTAGTGCAGCAGCCGCAGCCAGTGTACCAACAGAAACTAATTCTGTTCTTCCTTTTGGTGATGCTATAGCTTTTAATGCCGGATTTGTAAGTGATTTTTTAGATCAGTTACAGTTACCAGATTTAGATTTAAATTTGTATGAAGAGGCGACCAGATGGAATAAATCGACAGTGTCACCTGATGACAAAGCCCTCTTTTGGAAGCAACTACGTTGTATCAAACATATTGTGATTTTAGTTAAATGCATGCAGAGTTCCCCTGAATATTTTGTTATAGATGCTACAAATTCAAAAGATATCATGCGGTTGACGTTCGCCTATTACTTGCCACTAATGATTGCACATTTAAATGCAGCTGCTGCCGTTGAATCTTTCCCTATTCATGTCAATGAAGTATTGCAATTTTTGCGCCAGTTTTATCACCAGAACATCTACTTAATAGCTCATCAAGAAGCAACATCAAAGGCTCATCAAAAAACAATGTCACGTTTCATTCCATCAACAATACATGGTGCTTTTTTAAAAGCAATGCAAGCGGATTTTGCGCTAAAATCCGATTATGACCTACCAGTACAGGAAGGCAGTATTGATAAGCGACAAAAGGAATTAGAGGGCTTGGTATCGGGGTCGTATACAAGCCGTGGTGAATATAGTAAAAGCTTTATTCCATTGACAAAAGACGCTGTAAATAATGGTTATTTAATGAACTATCGTTTTTATTGGTGCTGGTTGGAGGCTCTTGTCAAGTATCAGGCGGATTTCCAGCCCAACAATCCAAAGACGCTTGCTAAGGTAATTATGGCGCAAGCATATGGAGCACCTTTACGCTTTCAGTACAAAATATTGTATCAAGCGGTTTTAGTAGTAGACCAAAGATCATTATTTGACTCAAGATTTACGCAGATAATCGTGCGCCCACTTTTTGACCCGCGTGCCTCGAGCTCAAATCTATACAGCAAAATACCAGATGACGTTAGAATTGAGCTTTTACTTGGGCTTTTATCTGGTATTTCCACTCTAGAAAGTAGAAGGTCAGAAATTTTATATGATCGATTTTCATTCTGGATGAACCAGAATCAACCTATATGCAAGACTAAAGAAGATCTGCTGTACGTGTACGATCGTTTACCAAAGCTTAGCAGGTGGAATTTTTTGGATGTATTACCCAAAGATCTCAACGCACTAATCACATTAATTAGAGAGCGGCCAGGCGCCTTAGAATTCTTTTTTAATTCAGACTGGTTTCGTTACTATTATAGTAGTGCTGAACTTAAAGATGAGATTTATGCTGCATTAGAGAAATTATTAGGAAATACAAAAGATTCTGTAAATTTTAGAAAGCGTATTCCGCCAGATGTAGTAGCTGATTTCCGAGTACAAGTTCTTCTAGTCATAGCAAATAAAATCAAGCTAGGTGATTGGAGTCATGTAGACTTCTGTAACACAGAGCTACAGAAGCTGGTAGTTCTCAATCATGAGGCATTACCAGCGATGCTTGAGATATTACATGATAATTATCGTGACTCTAGCAGGGGCCCTATGAAAACTATCATGAAGGCTATGGTAGCAAAAATCGTAGCTGACACGGGCGCTGAAAAAAACCAAGATTTTTGGGTGCAACGTTTGCAGGAATCGACACACTTCGTCCAGTTAGTAATTGAGGAACCTAGCTTTCAAGGCCAGCAATTATTGGACTTGTTGCTAGCAGCTAAGCTAGATTATAAGCAGATTAACTCCTTGGTTAGTTATAAAAGTTACTACACCATCAATGATTATGTGCTTTATCGTTTAGTGTATAATCAAGTAATCAGAACAAAAGCAAATCCTGAGCGTTTAGAAAAGTGGTTGAATTTAAATATTCTCAGGTATAACAAAGACTTAATAGCTTATTTGCCAGAAAGTGCTTATAACAACCTTGGAAATTCTGCTCACTTAGTTTCAGGATTTCCGAATTTACTTGAAAGGGTTCCTGAGCCGGTGACAGCGAACGTTGATTTCTGGCAAAGAGTTCTGGAAAAGCAACCACAACTGTTTGAACGTGCGCCAGCCTCTATTAGAGCAAATAACAACTACTTATTACGGTTCGCTACAACAAATGCAGGAGTTGTGTATCATATTTTCAACAAAAATCAGTTCTCCGCAGAGGATATTTTTTTATTTGATAATATACGTAAGCATTATCAACATTTCCCGCAAGATATAATACCTTACAGCTTACCAGTAAGTTTTGAAAACTATTTGTCTTCCCGGGAGCTTGAGCAATCAGCTCGGCTCCTGCCTGCGGGCGCAGCAGCTGGTGGTGCATTTGCGGCAGCAGCTTCTCTTGCTGCTTCTAATCCAACAGACACACCTCAACCAGCCGTCGCAGAAGAAGAGGAAGAGGAGGAAGTAGCCGAGGCTGAGGAGGCAACTCCTACACCTTCAGCTGCTGCTGGAGCTTCGCTTTTTCCAGTAGGCCCGAAAAAAAGAGGCAAAAGCGAAGTAAGTGATCCTGAAGATGATGATGAAGCAGCAGATGAAGCCGGCTCTGACCTTAGTCAATCACCACTCGGAAAAGTAGCTAGACGTGGCTAACTCCAATGATTACTGTCGCTTACGATGTTTCGGTATAAGGGGTTGTATGGGTCTTTAAATGCAATTTTTTTGTTGGCGCCAAGTGATTTTATGTTGCCTATTCTTGAACACTACCAACCAATTCAAACAAAACATCCAGTGCTTCTTTTGGACTCATCTCATTAGCGTTTAATTTTTTTAGTTGTTCAATGATAGGATGTGGCGCTACCTCTGCAAATAAAGAATGCTGTTGTGGGCCATAAGGTGTTTGCGCCTCGGCTAGTGTATTTGCTGTGTGATTTTCTAACTCTACTAATTTCTTACGCGCTTGTTGAATCACTTCTTGTGGCACGCCAGCTAGTTGTGCCACCTGTAAACCATAACTTTGATTGGCAGGGCCTTCGCGTAGCGCATGCAGAAATACAATTTGATCTTCATGCTCAACTGCATCCAAATGCACATTAACCATCTGAGCAATATGTTCAGTTAACGTGGTGAGTTCGAAATAATGTGTAGCGAATAATGTCATTGCACCGACTTTACGCGCTAAGAATTCTGCGCAAGCCCACGCTAAAGACAAACCATCAAATGTGCTTGTGCCACGGCCAATTTCATCCATCAATACCAAACTCTTACCAGTGGCATTATGTAGAATGTTGGCAGTCTCTGTCATTTCCACCATAAAGGTCGAGCGCCCACTGGCTAGATCATCCGCTGCACCGATACGAGTGAAAATGCGATCGATAGGGCCGAGTGTTGCAGAATCAGCGGGTACATAGCTACCGATATACGCCATCAAAGCAATTAATGCGGTTTGGCGCATGTAGGTTGATTTACCACCCATATTAGGGCCAGTAATAATGAGCATACGACGTTGTGGGTTTAATTGTGTATCATTAGGGACAAACGGGTTTTCAAGGACCTGTTCGATCACCGGGTGGCGACCATTAACGATATTAATGCCAGGTTTGTCGGTAAACTGCGGCGCAACGTAATTGTTGCGTTCTGCACATATCGTTAAGCTGTTCAGCACATCGGTGGCGGCTAATGCGGCAGCGCAGTGTTGTAACTCAACAATATCGGCATTTAAAAGAGTGAGTAACTCTTCGTATAATGCTTTTTCTCGTGTTAAGGCTCTTGTTTTGCTGCTTAAGACCTTATCTTCATATTCTTTTAATTGAGGCGTGATAAAGCGTTCAACATTTTTTAGTGTTTGTCGGCGAATATATTCTGTTGGTGCTTTTTCCGATTGTGCGCGACTGATTTCGATGTAATAGCCATGCACTCGATTATAGCCAACTTTTAATGTGCTTATGTTGGTTTTTTCGCGCTCTCTGGTTTCAAGGTCTAATAAAAATTGATTGCTTTTTTGGCTTAAGCTTCTTAACTCATCAAGCTCTTCGTCATACCCTTGCGCAATGACACCACCATCACGAATAATAACAGGCGGGTTGTCAATAATAGCTTTATTTAATAATTGATGTAATGTATTAAAATCCCCAAGTTGATTTTTAAGTGTTGTCAGCAGGGAGGAGGGCAGTTCTGCCAATGACATTTTTATTTCGGGTAGCATATTTAACGTTTGCCGCAAGCCGATTAAATCGCGCGGGCGTGCTGAGCGCAATGCAATGCGCGCTAAAATTCTTTCTAAGTCAGCAATGCAACGTAGATGTTCATAGAGAGATTCAGAGCAGTGATGATTTAATAAAGCAGCAATAGCGTCAAAACGATTTTGTAACACAGCGTGGTCACGCAAGGGCTGATGAATCCACTGGCGCAATAATCGCTTACCCATACTGCTGGCGGTGTTATCGAGAACCGAAGCTAAGGTGTATTCACTGGTACCCGTTAAATTCGTGGTGAGTTCTAAATTGCGACGGCTTGCCGCATCTAAAATAATATTATCGCTGATTTGTTCGTGGCGTATGGTTTGTAAATGCGGTAATGCACTGCGTTGGGTGTATTTTATATACTGTAATAAACAACCTGCGGCGGCTAAGGCAAGCGGCAGCTGTTCAATACCAAAACCACTGAGATCTTTGGTTTTAAATTGTTGGCACAATTGAGATTGTGCGCTGCTTAATTCAAACTCCCAAACTGGGCGGCGTGTAATTTTGGGGAATAGCTGAAAAATATGTTCGTTGTCACATTCTTCGCTCACCAACACTTCTGCAGGTTGAATGCGTTCGATTTCAGCGCTGAGAGATTCGACGCTTTTTAATTCTTGGACAGAAAAGCGGCCGCTCGTAATATTTAGCGAGGCTAATCCAAAAATATTATTATGTTCGT
Organism: Gammaproteobacteria bacterium; assembly: GCA_021774015.1. Lineage (GTDB taxonomy): Bacteria > Pseudomonadota > Gammaproteobacteria > Coxiellales > Coxiellaceae > JAJFJO01. Next base: position 2,535 of record JAJFJO010000306.1, on the reverse strand, counting down.
TAATAACCAATAAAATATTATCACTTTGTTCATCGAGTAATGCTTCATCACTAACTGTGCCGGGTGTAATGATACGGGCCACCTCGCGTGCAACAGGGCCTTTAGACGTTGCTGGGTCACCCACCTGTTCACAGATTGCAATAGATTCACCCATGCGTACTAGCCGAGCCAAATAGTTTTCTGCAGCATGATAGGGCACGCCCGCCATCGCGATAGGTTTACCAGCAGATTCTCCACGATGTGTGAGTGTGATACCCAGCAGTTTTGATGCACGTTTGGCATCATCAAAAAATAGCTCGTAAAAATCGCCCATACGGTAAAACAGTAGTAAGTCGGGATAATCAGCTTTGATCTTCAGATACTGCTGCATCATGGGGGTATGCTGCTTAGTTTTAGCGCTACTGGCTGTGGTCATGATCGGTATCCTTACTGCTTCTGATGAAATCGCGTTAGTGTAGTCAAAATAGCGTAAGAGTTAAACCTTGTATTATATTAAAACAAAATACGTGTTCTTCCATGTATATTCTTCAGCTCCTAGTAGTTAGTAGTTTTCTACATGTTTGCTATTGAAACCCACAGAACGCGAGCCTGTCCTGGAAACAAGCGCGAGCGAGTTATCCGGGAAAGTCCGCGCTTAAAAACCGCTGGTTAGCTATGAGCACGATTTTTACTGAATTATCTACACAGCACTTATAAAGCAGTGACATTCTCCTCATATCTCGCTAAGCTCCTTTAATATATCTAACATTTAGGATTAGGCGAAGAAATGGACATTAATTACAGCCTCAGTTTGCGGGTTGGTATGCAGCTAAAATATCTGGGAATGATGTTAGCAACCGCTGAATCATGTACCGGAGGTGGATTGGCAGAAGATATTACGGCTGTGCCGGGTTCTTCAGCCTGGTTTGACCGCAGCTTTGTGACCTATAGCAATGCAGCTAAGCATGACATGCTAGACGTGACAATGGAGACGTTAGCAACTCATGGTGCAGTGAGTGAACAAACGGCGATTGAAATGGTGCAAGGCCTGTTAAAACACAGCCGAGCGGATATTGGTGTGAGCATTACCGGCATTGCAGGGCCTGGTGGGGGTAGCGCAGAAAAACCGGTGGGTACCATTTGGTTTGGTTTGGCAACAAAAGAGGGTTTTTGCGGTGCGCGCCGAGCTCGTTTCTCGGGTGGGCGAAAGCATATTCGTCGCAATGCGGTTGCCTTTGCGTTCAATTGGATTCTAGATGTTCTAGACAGAAGCTCTCGCCTGCAAGCTTTGTGATCACATTATAATTTTTTCATAACAACGGTATGTTATTTCTATTTTTTTGTGGAATAATACATAGCCATATTGATGCGTTGTAATAATCCTGTTGCGCGCGGAATACAAGTTTATAAAAGTAAGGTATAAGGAGTGATGATGAGTGATAAAGGTAAAGCATTAGATGCAGCGCTGAGCCAGATCGAGCGACAGTTTGGTAAAGGGTCGGTAATGCGTTTGGGTGATGACGGTGTGCGTCGAGATATCGAGGTTATATCAACGGGTTCATTAGGTCTAGATGTGGCTTTAGGTATCGGTGGTTTACCGCGTGGTCGTATTATTGAGATTTATGGTCCTGAAGCGTCCGGTAAAACTACATTAACATTAGAAACCATCGCAGCGTGTCAGAAAATGGGTGGCACGGCAGCCTTTGTGGATGCTGAACATGCGCTAGATCCTACTTATGCGCAGAAATTAGGCGTTAATGTTGATGAATTATTGGTTTCACAGCCAGATACTGGTGAGCAAGGCTTAGAAATTACAGATATGTTGGTGCGTTCAGGTGCAGTCGATATGGTCGTTGTGGATTCTGTAGCGGCATTAACACCAAAAGCAGAAATCGAAGGTGATATGGGTGATTCACATATGGGCTTACAGGCGCGTTTGATGTCTCAAGCACTGCGTAAGCTAACGGCTAATATCAAGCGTTCGAATACTCTTGTGATCTTTATTAATCAGATCCGCATGAAAATTGGCGTGATGTTTGGTAGCCCTGAAACGACGACAGGTGGTAATGCCTTGAAGTTTTATTCTTCCGTTCGGTTGGATATTCGCCGCATTGGAGCGATCAAGAAGGGTGAGGAAATTCTGGGTAATGAAACTCGCGTGAAGGTGGTGAAGAATAAAGTGGCGCCACCATTTCGTAAAACTGAATTTGACATACTGTACGGCCAAGGCATTTCTCTTGAGGGTGAGCTGATTAGCATGGGTGTCGAAGAAGGGATCGTCGACAAAGCCGGTGCTTGGTATAGTTACAATGGCGATCGTATTGGTCAGGGTAAAGATAATGTGCGTAATTATCTTAAAGAAAATCCTGAGGTTGCGAATGAAATTGAATCTGCTTTGCGAGCTAAACTGTTAACTGCTCCTGGTGTCACTGAAGAAACGGTAGCCGAAGAAATAGAAGAAGCGTAGCGATACAAAGAACAGCACGACGGAGACTGTGATGAAATCCCCTCGAGAATCCGCAATGGATTTTTTAGCCCGGCGCGAATATTCGCGGG
>JAJFJO010000305.1 GCA_021774015.1 Gammaproteobacteria bacterium | reverse complement strand
GGTTGTGTGCCATAAGTCACACCCAATGATTTTACCCAGTGTTTATCGACATTGATAATTTTAGCTTTTATTAATACCTCAGCTTGTGGTCGATCCATGGTGTTTACTAATGTTTGAATGGATTGTAAATGACCCGAATCATCGTGCACAAATAGCGTGTTCGTATTTTTAATAGCAAGTGCCTTGCCGGTATCAGAAAGGTAGCCCAAAGATTTTGATTCAATGACAGATACAAGCTCTTTCGCTTTAATAAAATGCAGAGAAAAGGACTCGGTTTTATCTTGCGCTTGAGGTTTTTCACCAGCGGTTAGCTCGAGTTTTTTATTATCTGGAAGCTCTTTTTTTTTGTTTTTACTCCACTGCGGCAACTGAATTGAAATTTCATTAGGTTGTTTAACAGGCTTTGTTGCAACACTATTAATAAATTGTTGTATTTGCTTGGCATTATCCGCATGTGCAAACAATGCGACACACATTAAAAGTATGTTTAATATACCTATAGTTAGTGTTTTTTTACAAATGATACACCTCCAGTAATAGGGTTGTTACTCTGCGTTGATCTTGCTGCTGTGATTTCAGTGTGTCGATAGCAATAGACCAAGGTAATTTGTGTAGTTGTTTAATGAATGCTGTAACACGTATTAATGTGCCAGACATGGAGATTTGAATAGGCTGAATGATTATGTTCAATTTTTTGAGCGAAAGTGATTTTTGTGATAAAGGTTTTGCGTTTAATGGTTTGAGCTGGAGTTTTTTACATAGCGCGAAAACAAGCATAATAGCCCGATTACTGTCAAAAGGTGTGGAGAATTGTTGTAGCATTTTTAGGTGGTGTTGGGTTAATGAGTTAATCGTTAAAGCAGTTTGCCGATCGTTGTTTGTGCCGTTAACCTGAGCTATAAACACATGTTTGAGCTGCTGTTGCTGAGTTTTAGCCATTGATAGTTTTTGCAATTTCGTGTGTAATAAAAAATGATAATACAGGCCTGCAGTTGCAATACTCACACAGACGATTAGCATAAATCGATATTTTAACGGCCATGTCCAGGGTTTATGATTGAGCATGCCGTTCTCCCTTAATGGTGAAGGGTTGTAGAGGAGTGGTGTCGTCATCTTTAGGGTTCATTGTATCGGATTTTCCGATATCGGTTAGTCTAATGTTTGCTAGTCGAGGCTGTTGTTTTAAGGCTAATAACACAGAGTTAATTGCTGCTAGTGACGCTGTTTCACCGGTTAAAAAGAACCGTTTTTTTGTGAGCATCCATTTGTTAAATGATAGGTGGGCACTGCGACTTCTAAGAATATTTTTTATAAGTGTAGCCGTGTGAAATTGTGAATATTGTTGCGTTTGCATTAATTGTAATATCGCCGTGAGTTGCTGCAAGCGCTGTGTGTTGTTATGTGTGCGTGGAGATGTGTTTTGGCTGGAACCAGAATGTTGTAATAGTTGATTTGCTGTTTGTAGCTCTTTAATCTTAATGTTAAAGAAAATTTGCAGCGAATAACAGATGATGATGGTTAATATAGCGGTGCATATCACGACATAAAAAAATCGCTTTCTGGCTTTTTGAGTCTGATGTTCTCGCCATGGAAGAAGATTAACAGCCATGCTCCACCCTTTGTAGTGCGAGGCCATAGCTTGGCACAAATTGAGTTGCTAGATCATTTAATGCAGTAAATTTCAACTTGTGTTCTTGGTATGAAATGTGATTTTCCAGTTGAACTGTCTTTTTACTTGGCCCCACCAATAAATAACGATTTATTGGATAAGAATACAGAGATTTATAGTATTGCATCACACGATTAAAGGCTGTTTGTGCTGCGGGTACGTTGTCTGAAGAGTCTTGGATATAGTCTTCATACTTCACATAAATTAATTCTTGTTGATGGGTGATGCATAATAATAAGCGAGAAGGCTCTAGTGATACCGTTGCTACGCAGTCACCCTCTTCTAAGAAGAGACTGTTAACAGCGTGGTTGATCGCTAAAGAGTTGATGTTTAACGCATGTGGGATTAAACCTGCGCGAATAATGTCTTTGATAATAGGCTCGATTTTTTCTTTGCGGATGGCAACGGTTTGTATGTGATGACATGGATCATTCGGTTTATGGGCTAATTTTTGATAATCAAAATAGAGTTCATCAAAATTCAGCCCATAAACTTGGGCAGAATTAGCTTTGCAGTAGGTTACAATATCTTGATCATTAAGGGTGCTATCAAGCTGCAGCGTTTTGATGATTGCCATATCATGTGGCACGCCTAAGGTGATCCACGTGCGGTTCAATGTCCAGGTGTTTCTGAGGTCAATTAATGCTGAGCTCAGTGAGGTCTGGCTTTCTTTTAAAAAAGCTTCAAACGTATCGAGCACCTCTAAATCACTATTCAGCAAGATTGCTCTTAGTGCTTCGTGGTTATATTCAATACCCATGTGTTGTGTGCGTTGTTTTAACATAGTGGCGTTAGTCTAAGCGTGCTGAGTATTATCTCAATACCGGAAAAAATACTGTAGTGTTTTTTACAGCACCTTCCGCCTGGCAAGCGCGCTATTATATGATAAACTACCCCAATGAAAAAAATACGCGGCTTTTTAACTTATTGCATTTGGACTATGCTCAGCCTCATGATCACTATGGTGATCGTGTTGGGAGCCGTCTATGTCTATATGGAACTGCAGCTGCCAAACGTGTCTACCCTCAAAGACGTTCATCTGCAGGTGCCCTTGCGCATCTATAGCTCGGATGGAAAACTTATCGCCCAGTATGGTGCAAAACGTCGTATCCCCGTTACGCTAGATCAAATCCCACAATCGTTAATCAATGCCGTTTTAGCAACAGAAGATGCGCGTTTTTATTCGCACCCGGGTGTGGATTTTATTGGGTTATTAAGAGCGGCACGTGCGGTAATGGAAAGTGGCCACAAAGTACAAGGCGCTAGTACGATCACCATGCAGGTTGCACGTAATTTTTTCTTAACGCGCAAAAAAACCTATTCTCGAAAATTGCGTGAGATTTTGTTAGCACTAAAAATTGATAGAGAGTTTAGTAAAAATAAAATTTTAGAGTTGTATTTAAATAAAGTTTACTTCGGCAATCGTGCTTATGGCGTTGCTGCTGCAGCAAAAGTGTATTATGGTAAAAAACTCAACCAATTGACGTTGCCACAAATGGCGATGATTGCTGGTCTTCCACAAGCACCATCGCGCAATAACCCATTGAGAAGGCCAAAGGCAGCATTGAAACGTCGTAATCATGTATTAAAGCGTATGTTCGATGTGGGTTTTATCGACAAAATAACGTATCAACAAGCGATAAAAGCACCCTTAACTGCTTCCTACCATGGTCTACGCACTCAGTTGCGCGCACCCTATATTGCAGAAATGGTGCGCCAGGTGTTACATGAAGAATATGGTGATACAACATATGAGAATGGACTTGCGGTATATACAACGATTAATTCTGGTTTTCAAAATGATGCTAATAAAGCCTTACATAATGGTTTAATTGCTTATAGCATGCGCCACGGTTTTCACAAGCCGTTAGTAAATTTAGGACAGCCAGCAGCAACAAACGTGCTCGAGTGGCAAGCGTATTTAAAAAAGTTGGGCGTGATTGAGGACTTGCAACCGGCTGCAGTTTTAACAACACAAGATAAACAGGTAACTGCTTTGTTATCCGATGGCACTACAATAACTCTAACATGGTCCGGCTTGAAGTGGGCGCGACCCGCATTGAGAGATGGTTACGTTGGGCGCCGGCCGCAAGAGTCTAGTGCAA
>JAJFJO010000304.1 GCA_021774015.1 Gammaproteobacteria bacterium | reverse complement strand
GCCCATAACCAAATTTCTTAGCCATTTCAATAATTGGATCAAGACCAATTTTTAAGGCTAGCTCATAATAATAAATATCGCAGGACTGCAACATGCCGCGATAAAAATCGACCTTTCCATGCCCCCCATAGCCTTTCCAGCAATGAAAGCGGCGACCATAATATTCTTTGTGCGTTGCACAATTAACTGTCCAGTTTGGGTTAAATCCAGGATGCTCAAGTGCGGCTAAACCAACAATCAGTTTAAAGAGTGAAGCGGGAGGATATGCACCTGCAATTGCCTTGTTCAAAAAAGGTTTTCTAGGATTATTTAGCAAAGCTTGCCATTCTTTAGATGAAAACTTTCTTCCAAAAAATTGTGGGTCAAAACTGGGGGCTGACGCCATCGCCAAAAGGTCTCCCGTATGCACATCCATAACAATGGCTGTGCCTGAATACCCCTCCAAGCTCTTGGCAACATAGAGCTGTAATTCCTTATCCAGTGTAAGTTTTAAATCTTCACCTTTTTGACTTTTTTCATGGTGAAGCTCACGAATAACACTTCTTCCTGCATTCACCTCAAGCTTAAAACTACCAGGTGTACCAAAAAGCTGTGATTCATAAATACGCTCCAGTCCTGCACGTCCCACCCGATAATCTGGAAGATCAAAAAGCACACGCGCTTTTGGCACATCTTTCGGCGGCATCCCCACATACCCAAGCACATGGGCGCCTGCCTCACCAAGCGGATACGTTCGCCTTAAAGCCCGTTCCACTTGGATTTGAGGGTACTGATATTGAAGGAATTCAAGACGTGCAACTTCTTCCCAGGACAACTCCTCTTTTACAGTGACAGCCCCAGGCCGTCGCTTATGAATATGCTTTAAACAACGCTCTGTGTCTTCATCACTAAGCTCAACAAGAGTCGCGAGCTTATCTAAAAGGGCTTCAGTACTTTGATTTTTAAGTCTTGAGATTGATAAACGGTACATCGGACGATTCGTCGCTAAGATATCACCATGTCTATCCAGTATGTCCCCTCGTGCAGGAGGCTGTGGCCTGTATGTAATACGGTTACCATCAGCCAGCGTCTTGTACTTCTCACCTTCAACAATCTGCAATTGGTAAAGCCGTAGAACCAGCACAAGCAACATCGCAAAGAATAGCAAACCGATAAAAACTGAGCGCTGAATAAATTTTCTTTCAAAGCTCTGCATCAAGCCCCCCAAACAAGGCTTTTTATGCGTCGATCAAATGAGAATAATAAGCTTGAAAACCATGGATACAAAGCAATGGTGCATCCCCATGAAAAGAGTGAGATCATAGAAAAATCAAACCTGAACTCAATAATTCCGTGCAATATCCACAACAAAGACAGATAAAATCCATACATTACAGAGAACGCCAACCAGCCATCAAAACGAGAATCCAACTGATAAAACTGTCGATGCCGTAAGCTTAAACGATGCACAATCAGCCATGTAAATGCGGTCATTCCAAGGTAGTCACTAATAAGAACGTCCCTAAGCATCGCTAAAATAAATAGCGTTAATGGGTTAATAATCCCAGGCTTATTCACCGATAAATAGTAAAGAGCAAGAAAGGAAAAACTTGGTGCAAAAAGAAAGCCGTTACCAATAGTCATTGGAATCGCATCGGCAAAGATCATAACAATCAAAAGCGCGTACGGAAACTGTAGGGCAATCCATTTTGAGAGAACATTTAAGCGCGATGCATCATCCATAACGTTAAGTCCCTTTGTTGGCGGTAATAATCCCAACGACTCTCAGCATTCCAACTTTCTCAAAAAGTCTTGGACTTAAAATCATATCAGTCCCATCACTTTTTTTCTCAACTTCACCAATTGGAATACCGCGCAAGAAAATTCCACCACTTCCAGAAGTAACGATTCTATGCCCAACAAAATCATCAATTTTTTCAGTCCATAAGTGCTTAAAATAAACACCGCCAGACCCATTGCCACACAAAATAGCATTATAGCCAGTTCCTTCAATTTCAACAGGTATTCTGGAGTTAAAATCCGTTAAAGCCATAATACGAGCCGTATGTTTTCCAATCTCAACCACCCGACCTATAAGCCCTTGAGGACCAACAGCACAAGCATTCAGCTCGATTCCTGAAACTAATCCTCTATCAACCGTAAGAAAAAAACCACCCCTGGCAGACGACCGGGAAATAACACGTGCTGAAAGCACAGGTCTTTGTGGTAAAGGCTCTGCTCCTAGCAGCTTTGCTAATGCTTTATTATCTATCTCAAGGTCTTGTAGACGCCCTTGTAAACTTGTCAGTTGTTGCTGAAGCGCTGCAATTTTTTCAGAAGCTTGATAGGTTACACCTAACCCAATAAGCTTAGACCCAGTTGAAGATATCCACTCCGACATCGCCGACGTTCCGGCCAAAATGGGAGAAAACAAATCTGTCGTCCAAACACGTAAACTTTGGATGATACTACTTTTTCCGCGGTCCATTACAACCAGAAGAAGCGCTAAACACAACAATGCGGCAAGCAAAGTCGTACGTTTACGTTGATGGCGTTGAGAGCGCCGCGTAATACGAAGTCTCAATAGGCGGTAACGTAAACCTTCAGACACCTATTTCACCCCTGTTATCGTTAAAATGTAAAGCGACTCACTTAAATTTAACGCATTTTAACTAATCTACAAAGACATTACGAAGCGTACTCATTTCCTCTAAGCATCGGCCTGTACCAAGAACAACGCAAGAGAGCGGATCATCCGCAACGATAACAGGAAGACCGGTAGCCTCACTTAAAACAGTATCTAGATTTGATAACAACGCACCACCACCTGTCAGCACAATACCACGATCAACAATATCCGAAGAAAGTTCAGGAGCTGTATTTTCCAATGCAATTTTCACATCCTCAACAATTGCTGCAACTGGCTCAGCCAAGCTTTCTGCGATTTGTCTCTCTGTAATCGTCACTTCTTTTGGAATACCAACAAGAAGGTCACGGCCTTTAATGGACATGGTCCGGCCATCTCCAGTTGTTGGAATTGATGCAGAACCAATGCTTTTCTTAATATTTTCTGCGCTGCTTTCACCCACAAGAAGATTATGGTATCTGCGAATATAGGCAATAATAGCTTGGTCCATTTTATCGCCGCCAACACGCACTGAACGCGCATAAACAATACCGCCCAAAGATAAGACAGCAACCTCTGTTGTTCCGCCGCCAATATCAACAACCATCGATCCCATAGGCTCTGTCACAGGAAGGCCTGCACCAATCGCTGCAGCCATTGGTTCTTCGACGATAAATACTCGACGTGCCCCTGCGCCTTCTGCAGCTTCTTGAATGGCCCTACGTTCAACCGCTGTGGAGCCAGAAGGGATACAAATTACAATTTGCGGACTAACAAAGCTGCGGCGGTTATGAACTTTACGAATAAAGTGCTTGATCATTTCTTG